>JAOTYN010000410.1 GCA_029861825.1 Cyclobacteriaceae bacterium | reverse complement strand
ACGGTAATTTTCTATCCAGAAAAGCTGATAGTGACTATAACAAGAAGTATTGCACAACCAATATCATAAACATAATCACCCCAATACTCAGTTTATGTTCCAGGCTGATAATTCGCTGATATCCAAAGCTTAATACCAACATTACGGGCACCGTAATAAAATAAAAATCATATATGCCGTACAGTTGACGTAAGGTAGTGGGATGGCTGTTGATCGTCATCATCACTCTGCGGGGTTTATTTAACAAAGGAGTAGCATAGATTATCGCCGGAGTATTCTCTTTTATATATTGACCTTCATCTCGGTCAAATCGCATGGTATAATGTTCGAAATAGATGTCGTTGTACCGATAATATTCCGTACCCCTTCCGAACTCCGAATATTCCGTATCAAAGATCCTATAGATTTTAGAGACTCTATCGGGTCGTTGTTTTAGTGGAAGTAAATAATCAATAGCTAATACCATGTTAAACAAGAACATTGCCAGTACCAGGTGTCTAAAAACGTTGTGAAAACGGTATAGCATATGGTAATGGCGCTTGGCCGCTTCCTTGGCACGCTTTCGTGCCCAGGCCCGGGCTTGAGCCCTACGCCGGGAGTATTCAGATTCTTTAGGGTTATAATCGTAGGATACTTTTTCCCGGTGAGGTCGCGGTCCTACTTGGGTGAGAAATTTATAGGCCTCCGTGATACGGATAAATTGCTCTTTGGCGTTGGGGTCCTTGCTTACATCAGGGTGATATCTTTTGGTTAGTTTACGATATGCGGACTTAATTTCACTCTTACTTGCCCCAGGTTCTAAGCCTAGTGATTTCAAATAGTGATTACCCATAGGCTAGCTAAGCGATTTCCGGAGTATCCAACTCCGCCAGACTCTCCTGAATATCCATTTGGGTGATTTCATGTCGCACCAGTTTGCCTTCAAAGTAGTCTTCATAGGCCTTCATATCGAAATGTCCGTGCCCACAAAGGTTGAACAATATGGTCTTAGATACACCTTCTTGTTTGCATTTGTTGGCTTCCATAATGGCCGTGGCAATGCCATGGGAAGCCTCTGGTGCCGGTATGATACCCTCAGCACGGGCGAAAAGCACTCCGGCATCGAATACTTCCAAATTGTCATGGGCACAAGCTTCAATCAATTGATCTTTCAGCAATTGGCTGACGATCACCCCGGCTCCATGATACCGCAAACCGCCGGCATGGATGGGAGCCGGCACAAAATTATGGCCCAGGGTATACATAGGCAACAAAGGAGTCATGCCCACAGTATCCCCGAAGTCGTACCGGAATACTCCCCTGGTTAATTTAGGGCAGGAGGAGGGTTCGCTGGCCACACACCGGATTTCCTTGCCTTCTTCTAATTTATATCTTAAGAATGGGAATGCCAATCCTGCGAAATTGGAGCCCCCTCCAAAAGGTGCTATGATGATGTCCGGGAAATCGCCAGCCATCTCCATTTGTTTTATGGCTTCCTGACCGATCACGGTTTGGTGCAGCTTCACATGATTGAGTACACTGCCCAAGGAGTATTTGGTGTCGGGATCACTGGCCGCACGTTCTATCGCTTCAGAAATGGCAATACCCAAGCTCCCGGGGCTGTCAGGATGTTCCGCTAAAATTTTTCTGCCGGCCTCCGTGGTGTCGGTTGGTGAGGCCAATACTTTAGCTCCCCAGGTGTTCATCATCATTTTGCGATAGGGTTTTTGCTCATAAGAGATCTTAACCATATACACTTCGCATTCCATGTCGAAATGATTACAGGCAAAGCTCAAAGCAGACCCCCATTGACCGGCGCCGGTTTCCGTGGTGATACGCTTCACGCCTTCTTGTTTGTTGTAGTAGGCTTGAGCCACTGCGGTATTGGGTTTGTGGGAGCCTGAAGGACTTACGCCTTCATATTTATAGTAGATCTTTGCCGGGGTATCCAGAGCTTTCTCCAGGCCGTAAGCCCGGTAAAGTGGGGTAGGGCGCCATAAGGTATAGATATTACGTACTTCATCGGGAATATCCACCCATTTATCTGCGGTAACTTCTTGCTGGATCAGGGCCATGGGAAAAAGAGGAGCCAAGGCATCGGGCCCAATGGGCTCCTTGGTGCCCGGATGAAGTGGCGGTAAAGGCTTATTAGGCATGTCTGCAATAATGTTGTACCACTTGTCGGGTATGTCCTGCTCGGATAAGGTGAATTTACGTGTCTTCATTTTTAAATGGTATTCAGTTACTCGGTACACCTAATCTACATTTTTTTTGCCACCTGAACATAAATGTAGAAGAAAACAAGTGGACCGGTATTTTGTAGTAACCGGGGAGAAACGTATTTTGAGATATACTTATACCGTCATGAAACACTTATGGTTATTTCCGTTATGCTGGTTGATGGGCTGTCAGGCTCCCACCACCGGCCAGGAGGAAAGCAATACTCAGGAACCACCTGGTACTCCTATTGCTAAAATTGACATTCACGCTCATTATCGGGCGGATCGCGATTACTTGGTGGAGTTATTAGACAGCTTCAACCTGAAGCCCTTGTTGGTGGATGTGGCCCGGCAAGATTCCAGTATTTGGATGGAGAATTTAAGCGGGCTTAAACAGGTATATCAAAAGTACCCTCAATACTTTTATTGCGCCTCATTTGGTGCTGCGGGCATCGACCAGCCGGGTTTTGCAGATAATGTCATAAGTAGACTGCAGGAAGAGATTGACCAAGGTGCACGCATGGTTAAAGTCTGGAAGAATTTTGGAATGATCTTCAAAGATCAATCCGGAGCATACGTCCATATCGATGATGAGCGTTTACAACCCATTTGGGATTTTTTGGTGGAAAAGAACATCCCGGTATTGTCACATATCGGGGAGCCGTTACAAGCCTGGAGGCCTTTGGAGGATGATAACCCTCACGCAAATTATTACAGAAATCACCCTGAATACCATGCCTATCACCATCCGGAAATACCCAGTTGGGATACCATACAACAGGCCCGCAACAATTGGTTGGCCAGAAATCCTCAATTGATGGTGGTGGGCGCTCATAATGGCTCCATGTCACACGATGTGGATTTGATGGCCCAACGACTGGATGAATTTCCCAACTTCTATGTGGAACCAGCAGCCCGGTTTGGCGATCTGGCACGGCAGGAGGCGGATAAGGTAAGGGCATTTTTAATAAAGTATCAGGACCGCTTCCTCTATGGAACCGATCTGGGTACTTCCACTCCTCAATCTGAGATGGATCCGGTGGAATTTTTGAGGGAACGTCAGGGTATTGTGTACATGATGGATATGCACTGGAGGTATTTGAGCGGCAAGGGGCCTTTAGATTTCCATAGGAGTCTTCAGGGCAACTCGTATCCCACCCGAGGGCTGGAATTACCGGATAGTGTGCTTTCCAAGATCTACTATAAAAATGCCGCTAAACTATTAAAGTTGTAAATGATCATCAGCTCATGGAATTATTAGGTACCCAATTTATAGGACACACCACCACGGCCGATGGTAAAGATACTTTTCAGGCTATTGACCCCAGTACTGGAGAAAAACTCCTGGGGGATTTTCATGAAGCTACCCAGGCGGAAATCGAACAGGCCTGTGATTTGGCAGAATGGGCCTTTAGAAGATATTCTCGTTTAACGGCGGTAGAACGGGCTGGATTGTTAGAGGCTATAGCCGAAGAAATAATGGCCTTGGGTCATACGTTGATCATGAGGGCTGAGAATGAGACCAGATTGCCTTTTCCCAGATTGGAAGGTGAAAGAGCTCGTACCGTAAATCAGTTAAAGCTACTGGCTGAATATATCAGAGAAGGTACTTGGGTGGATGCCCGTATCGATCGGGCCATACCCGATCGTACTCCGCTGCCAAAGCCTGATGTGCGTCAAGTCCTGCGTCCTTTGGGGCCGGTAGCCATCT
>JAOTYN010000046.1 GCA_029861825.1 Cyclobacteriaceae bacterium | reverse complement strand
GCCCTCGCCGCATCCCACTTCCAGAAGATGACCCGAAATATACGGCTGAGCCAGGTAATAAGCTGTTAGGAGCCTTTGGTGAATGGGGTTGTCGGAGCTGATACTATCGCTGGTGATCTCCGTAGTAAATGTGGCCATTAAGCATGCAATTTGGTTCCTAAAGTTATATTAAAATTTGCAAGATAGTCAGCACGGCAGGCTTATAAATTGGGTCAAATTATTTAATATTATCCAATGACTTGGGGAATGTTATTGCCTTATAGAATTAAAAGTGGCCTGGTTGTTGGCATATTATTTCTAACGGGCCTGGTGGCGACGTTGTATGGTCAGGACAATGTTATTAATGGAGCAGATGTATACCGAAATCAGGGCATGGTATTGGGGAAGTTCAAAAGTCTGGTTGAAGGTGACTCCCTGATCTTGTATGCGCAAATTACTTTTGCCAACCCGGTCTCCGATTCCATACCCCTTTCTACCCAGGTAGAATTTGAAGATGGATCCCGCGAAACCGCTGCTCTGGAATTCCATCAGGCTATTGACAATCAACAGGATCGGATCTTTACTTTCAAATGGATCTACTCCCTGGATCGATCGCTTTCAAGCTTCACCGTTGAAGTCAATATTCGACCCCGGGTTTGGACCTTTGTGGAAGGTATTGCGCCCTTCAAATCGCATCCGCGAGGTGGCATCCATCTGGTAGACAGCCATAAAGGCCTCCCCCTTTTCGACCCCTTTCATAGATTGAAGGATAGCCTACGCATTGAATGCCGGACATCAGTTGATACGGTATATGCATTTTACTATGGACATTCTTTTGACCCAGCCCGGCCACCCATGTCGTTACGTGCGGGCCAGTCCTCTTCCGAACTCATTATTGATAGCGTCTTGGCCCTGCCGGTAGGTGGGAATATTATCTTTCCATTACCCGGACTTTATTTGATCCAGGCCGATACCAACGGTATAGAAGGGGCTGCTTTGTACGTAGGGAGTAAGGGATATCCCAAGCCAAGAATGCTGCAAGAGCTTTCAGAGCCTTTGGTTTACATCACCACCAAGGAAGAGTTCCAGGAGATTAAGGCCGACTTCTCCAGTAAAAAAGCTTTTGACAAGTTCTGGCTGTCCACAGTGGGCAATCCTCAAAAAGCTCGCGGTTCCATAAAGAGATATTACCAATACGTAGAATCGGCAAATCGATACTTTACCAGCTACAAGCCAGGTTGGAAGACCGATCGAGGTATGGTCTTTACCGTCATGGGTCCCCCCATTATGGTTAATAAAAACAAGAGTCGCGAGGTCTGGGGATATTTGCAGGGAGATTCAGAAGTTGAATTCACGTTTATAAAGGTGGGCAATATTTTTTCCGACAATCACTACGAACTGCGGCGAGAAGAAAACCTTGACAGGCCCTGGTTTAGAGCCATCGACCGCTGGCGAAAAGGACTAACTGGATTTTAATGGAAAAGCAAAAGACTGGTCAGAAGTCCTTCGTATACGGTACCCGAGCTACGCTGGAATGCATTAATGCCGGCCGGGAGATCGATAAGATATTGGTTCTGAAGAATCTGAACAATCCTTTGGTGCAGGAGCTACTGCAGGCTGCTCGTGACCATAAAATACCGGTACAACGGGTACCTGTACAGAAACTGCAAAAGTACACCAGGAAAAATCATCAGGGTGTGGTCTGCCTGTTGTCCTCCATCAGCTATAGCTCGCTGGATCACGTTATTTCTCAATCTTATAGCCAAGGACAATCCCCTCTAATAGTGGTGTTGGATCGTATCACGGACGTCCGGAATTTTGGAGCAATCGCCCGCAGTGCCGAATGTGCCGGTGCCCACGCTTTAGTGGTTCCTTCCAAAGGAAGCGCCCAGATTACTGAAGATGCTGTGAAGACCTCAGCCGGAGCTTTGAACTTCATAGCGGTCTGTAGAGTACCTAATCTCTTGAACTGTATTCACGAGCTAAAAGCACAAGGCTTGCAGGTAGTTGCATGCACTGAAAAAACCCACAACTTAATCTATGGTGGCGATTATTCACCTCCTACAGCCCTGATAATGGGATCGGAGGAGAACGGTATCGACCCCAAGATATTGGAAATATGTGATGGACGCGTGAAAATCCCGTTAATGGGAAATATTGATTCTCTCAATGTCTCGGTAGCCGCAGCAGTAGCTCTTTACGAGTGTGCCCGGCAACGTATGCCTTAACCTCTTTAAAGGAATTGGGACAGTTTTTTGGCCTTGATATCGCTTGAAAAGTTTCTGAACTGCCGTTCATTATCTTTTTTGCAGATCACCAGCACATTGTCAATGTCTGCCACCAGATATCCTTCTAGCCCTTGAACTATGATCAGTTTATCTTTGGGACCCTTTACCATACAGTTCTTGGTATCGTAAGCCAGTACGTTGGCCTCAAAAACGTTACCCTGCTCATCTTTGGTCTTCACATCGTGCAGTGTCGACCAGGAGCCCATATCGGACCACCCGAAATCGCCTAAAACCACAAATACGTTGGGGGCTTTTTCCATCACTCCGTAATCGATGGATAAATTCTTACACTGATAATATACATCACGGATAAAATCCTTTTCACCCGACGTGTAATAAAGCTCTTCACCGTGTGCAAACAGTTCTGCCATCTCCGGGAGAAATACCTCAAAAGCCGACTTAATGGTCTGTACGTTCCAAATGAAGATCCCCGAGTTCCACACAAAATCGCCACTTTCAATGAACTTTTGGGCGAGCTCCAACTCGGGCTTTTCTGTAAAGGTTTTTACCCTTTTTACATCGTCGCCACTGTCTGGCCAGAATTGAATGTAGCCGTAGCCGGTCTCCGGGCGGCTGGGCTTTATGCCTATGGTGATGATCTTGTCGCTGTGTGCGGCCGCCTCCACACCGGAAGTAATCACTTCCACGAATTGGGTTTCCTTGAATATGGCATGATCGGACGGGCTAACCACAATAGTAGCTTGTGGATTTTTGGAGGCAATCTTATAACTGGCGTAAGCAATACAAGGAGCGGTGTTGCGCCCTACGGGCTCCGTGAGGATCTGCTGGTCTTGGAGCTCCGGAAGTTGCTCCTTTACCAGTTCGTAGTAAATCTCATTGGTAACTATGTAGATGTTTTCTTGCGGACATAGATTCAGAAACCTTTGATTGGTCATTTGGATTAGTGAATCACCTGTACCCAGCACATCCAGAAACTGTTTGGGACGATGGTTGCGGCTATACGGCCAAAATCTGCTACCTACGCCTCCTGCCATTATCACCGCAAAGGTGTCGGACTTTTTCATAAAATTCCTTCCTTTAATAAATCATGCAAGTGGACGAATCCTAAAACTTGTTTACCCTGAGCCACGATCAGTTGTGTTATATTACGCTGCTGCATAATGCCTAATGCTGAAACTGCATAGGCATCCGGTTCAATGGTTTGCGGATTGGTCGACATAATGTCAGTTGCACCGATGAGGTCGGTGGTTTTATGCTCTTTCAACATCCTCCTTAGGTCCCCATCGGTAATAATACCCATCAAATTTTCTTGCTCATCCAATACCGCCGTGGCTCCTAAGCGTTTGGAGGTTATTTCCAGGATAACTTCCGGAATAGTGGCCTCCACAGTAACCGTGGGGCATTGGTTGTTGGGATAAACATCTGAAACTTTTAGATATAGTTTTTTTCCTAGAGAACCACCGGGATGAAATTTTGCAAAATCATCACTGCTGAACCCACGTGATTCCAGCAAACATACCGCCAGGGTGTCCCCCAAGGCCAAATGAACCGTAGTACTGGTAGTTGGCGCTAGATTATGGGGGCAAGCCTCTTCTTCGATAGTGGCATCTATTACATAGTCGGCCTGCAGCGCCAGCTCGGATTGCAGGTTGCTCACCATTCCGATAATGGGAACCTCCATTCTTTTCAGTAACGGGATCAGCACCTTTATTTCGGGGGTGTTGCCGCTCTTGGACAGGATCATGATCATGTCCTCCTCTTTGATCATGCCTAAATCACCATGGATGGCATCGGCAGCATGCATATAAATGGATGGGGTTCCGGTAGAATTAAGGGTGGCGGTGATTTTATTGGCGATGATGGCGCTCTTCCCGATTCCGCACACGATCAACCTGCCTTTGCTCTGCAGAATCACCTCTACTGTTTTAATGAATTCATCGTTGATTAATTCACTTACTCGGCGCAGTGCTTCCGCCTCATTAATCAACACTTTTTTAGCTATTTCTTTGATATTTTTTACTAAATTCAACTTGGGTTTTCAGATACAAAGGTTTGTACAAAGATAATCAAATTAATGAATCAAAGGGGTTGGATGTATGTTGATTGAGCAAAAAGACCAACTTAGAGAAAAGTTAAAGGAGGTATTCGGCTACGGTCAATTTCGAGGAAATCAGGAAGCTATCATAAATAATATCATGAAGGGCACAAGCACCTTTGTGATTATGCCAACAGGAGCCGGCAAATCCCTTTGCTATCAACTACCCGCTATCCTTCAGGAAGGAACCGCCATCGTAATATCACCTTTGATCGCCTTGATGAAAAATCAGGTTGATCAGCTTAACGCCTTAGGGATTAATGCACAGTTCTTAAATTCCACACTCAGTAAGGCCGAAATTAACCGGGTAAAGCGGGAGACCCTAAACGGCATAATTAAACTTCTTTATGTAGCGCCGGAGTCCTTGACCAAACCCGATAATGTTAACTTCTTAAGTCAATCGCAAATTAGTTTTGCGGCCATCGATGAAGCCCATTGTATTTCCGAGTGGGGGCATGATTTCAGGCCGGAATATCGAAAGATCAAATCCATACTGGAAAAACTGGGGGACTTACCGATCATCGCGTTAACAGCAACCGCGACTCCCAAGGTACAGCTCGATATACAAAGAAACCTGCAAATGGAAGATGCTCACGTGTTTAAGTCATCTTTCAATCGTAAAAATCTCTATTACGAGGTGAGATCCAAGCAGGACATTAAAAAGCAGCTGGTAAAGTTCGTTAAAGGACATCATGGCAAATCGGGTATCGTTTATTGCCTGTCCCGAAAGAAGGTTGAAGAGATCGCGGAATTGTTGCGGGTCAACGATATAAAGGCGCAACCTTACCATGCCGGTTTAGACCCTAGTGTAAGAGTAAAGAATCAAGACGATTTTTTGAACGAAGAAATTGATGTTATCGTGGCTACCATCGCTTTTGGGATGGGAATTGATAAACCCGATGTGCGATTTGTGGTGCATTACGATACCCCTAAATCTGTGGAGGGCTACTATCAGGAGACCGGCCGAGCGGGACGCGATGGCCTGGAAGGTAATTGTTTGATGTTCTATAGCTACAACGACATCATTAAGCTGGAAAAATTCAACAAAGACAAACCGGTCACCGAGAGAGAGAATGCCAAGATCCTTCTGGAAGAAATAGCTTCCTACGCCGAATCTTCGGTCTGCCGGCGACAACAGTTGCTTCATTACTTTGGAGAAACCTACCTTAATGATCATTGCGGTAAAACCATGTGGTGCGATAATTGCCGCTATCCCAAGGAAAAATTCGAGGGCAAAGACTATGTTTCGGTAGCACTCAACGCAGTAAGTGAAACCAGTCAACGCTTTGGCATACGCCATTTGTCGAATGTTATCAGAGGCATAAGCAATCAATACATTGAGAGCTACAAGCACAGCGAATTGCCAGTTTATGGACAAGGCCATTCCGAAAGCGAGGAGTTTTGGTGTTCGGTACTCAGGCAAAGCCTGCTGCAGGAATACCTGCAAAAAGATTTTGAGAAGGTGGGGGTGTTGAAGCTCAGCCAAAAAGGCGAGAAGTTCCTTAAAGATCCTCAATCCGTAATCTTGTCCAAAGATCATGAATACGGAGAACATGACGACACCGCCCCCAGCAATGAGATAATTGCCCGCAAATCTTATGACACGGCGCTGTTTGAATTGCTTAAGGGTTTACGAAAAAAGATTGCCCGCCAACGTGAACTCCCGCCCTATGTGATTTTTCAAGATCCTTCTTTACAAGAAATGGCGGTTACCTATCCCACCACCAAAGAAGAGTTGGGACAGATCAATGGAGTAGGTCAAGGCAAGATCTCCAAGTTCGGAGAGCCTTTTATCAAGGCCATTAAACAATACGTGGAGGAGAATGACATAACAACCGCATCGGATGTGGTGATTAAGTCGGCCATAAATAAATCCAAAAACAAGATATTCATTATTCAACAAATAGATAGAAAAGTGGATTTGGAAGAAATAGCTGAATCCAAGAATATGAAAATGGAAGAACTCCTGGGTGAGATCGAGCAAATCTGCTATTCCGGGACCAAACTCAATCTCGACTACTACGTGGAGCAGATCATGGATGATGAAAGACAAGACGATCTGTATGACTATTTCATGGATGCGGAAACTGACAGCATTTCTTTGGCCATGAAGGAACTGGAGGAAGAGGATTACTCCGAAGAGGAACTGCGGCTGATGCGTATTAAATTCCTATCTGAATACGCCAATTAAGGGCTGCCTTACTGTATGTATAAAAATTTTCAACTATGAACATATTGATCCTGGGATCAGGGGGCCGGGAGCACGCATTTGCCTGGAAGTTGGTGGCCAGTCCACAGTGTGACCGTCTGTATGTGGCACCTGGAAATGCCGGCACCGGCAAACTGGCGGAAAACCTTCCGATCGACCCTAACGATTTCCCGGCTGTGGCCGCTCAGGTAATGGCCAAAGATATCCAATTAGTGATCGTAGGTCCTGAAGAGCCATTGGCCAGGGGAGTTCGGGACTATTTCGATCAACATAGCCAACTTAAGAAGGTGCTGCTAGTAGGCCCCGGAAAAGAGGGCGCCCTTCTGGAGAGCAGTAAGGATTTTGCCAAACAGTTCATGAACAAATATGGTATTCCCACAGCCCGTCATCGAACTTTCAACCTGGAAACTTTGGAAGAAGGCCTGGAGTACCTCAGAGGGCAGGAAATGCCGATCGTATTAAAAGCCGATGGCCTGGCTGCCGGTAAAGGAGTGGTAATTTGTCAAACTCCAAGTGAGGCAGAAAGGAATCTCCACGAAATGCTGGCAGAGGCCAAGTTCGGCGCCGCCAGCTCCCAAGTAGTAGTAGAACAGTTTCTGGAAGGTATTGAAGTTTCCGTGTTTGTGCTTACTGACGGAACCCACTACAAGATTTTACCAGAAGCCAAAGACTACAAGCGCATCGGAGATGGGGATACCGGGCCCAATACCGGAGGGATGGGAGCAATTTCACCGGTGCAGTTTGCCGATCATGATTTTATGCAGAAGGTGGAGCAACAGATCATCATACCTACGATCGAAGGGCTCAAGAATGAAGGTATTCATTACCGGGGCTTTATATTTCTGGGCTTGATCAATGTTAAGGGTAACCCCATGGTGATTGAGTATAATGTACGTATGGGAGATCCGGAAACACAGGCGGTATTACCACGGCTTAAAAGCGACATGGTGGATCTAATGACAGCCTGTGCCCGCGGTAAGCTGTCGGAGGTGTCAATAGAAATTGATAGCCGCAGTAGCGCCACGGTGGTAATGGTATCTGGGGGATATCCCGAATCCTACCAAAAAGGCTACCCAATCTCCGGATTGGAGCAAGAGACTTCCAGCCTTATATTTCATGCTGGAACGGACCTTCGTGCAGGCCATGTACATACTAATGGAGGTAGAGTATTGGCGATAACCAGTTTAGACGATGTTATGGAAAATGCCCTGAGCAATGCCTATCAAACCGTATCCAATATCAGCTGGGAAGACGCCAACTTTAGAAGGGATATCGGTCAGGATCTCCTGGTAAATTCAAACAAATCTGTTTAAACTTCGGCTGGCAAATAGAAAATTGTAAATTAACTGATTGATAAGCCAGTGATCTATGTCAGGATGCAATACATGCGGTATCGGTGAAGACGGTAAAGTGGCCGGTTGCCAAAATAACGGCGGTTGCCTTACCGGTGGATGCAATAAACTGAATGTATTTGATTGGCTTTCTAATATGAATGCCCCTCTTGGTCAAGAATTCAATATCGTTGAAGTGCGCTTTAAGAATGGCAAAAAGGATTTTTTCAGGAACTCAGAGGGATTGGATATATTCAACGGCGAGCCGGTCATCGTAGACGTACCCAACGGCCATCACCTGGGATACATATCCCTTCAGGGTGAACTGGTGCGTTTACAAATGCAAAAAAAGAAGATCCCCAATGATGAAAAAGTGCGGAAAATATACCGGGTTGCCACTCCTAAGGATCTGGAGAAGTATCAGCAAGTTCGTAAACGGGAGCATCCCACCTTTAACCGTACCCGGGAAATTATTAGTGAGCTAGGCTTACAGATGAAACTCACTGACGTGGAATTTCAGGCCGATAACACCAAAGCTACATTCTACTATTCTGCTGATGAAAGGGTAGACTTTAGAGAGTTGATAAAAGTGCTGGCTGGTGAATTTCGTATTAGGGTAGAAATGCGTCAGATAAGTCTGAGACAGGAAGCCAGCCGCCTGGGAGGTATCGGCAGCTGTGGCCGGGAATTGTGTTGCTCAACCTGGCTTACGGATCTAAAAAGTGTATCCACTGCCGCCGCCCGCTATCAAAACCTCAGTCTAAATCCCAGCAAATTGTCGGGGCAGTGTGGCCGCCTAAAATGTTGCCTGAACTTCGAGCTGGAAAGTTATCTGGAAGCCCTAAAGGATATCCCCAAAATTGAGGAGCCCTTAAAAACCAAGAAGGGCACAGCAAAATTACAAAAGACTGATATCTTCCGAAAGATCATGTGGTTTGGTTACGAACAGGAGAACTCCTGGCATCCCGTGTCCAGTCAACGTGTCAAAGAAATTCAAGAACTGAATCAACAAGGCATAGTCCCTGAAAACCTGGATGTCAATGAAGGTACAAACGGAGAACAACGCATCCGGGCATTGAACTTGGAACTTCAAAGAATGGATAAAAAATACCGCCGAAAAAAAAAGAAACGCCCCTATAAACGCCGTAAGAAAAACTCCTCAAACAATGATTCGTAATTGCTGCTATTTATTAATTATCTCCATAGTACTTAGTTGTAATGATGAGCAAAGGGTTTTTGAAAGGAACATAGATTTTGATGAACAATCCTGGGTAGTGAGCAACATCCCAGCTTTTGAGTTTGAGATCCTGGAAACCAATCGCACCTACGATCTTTTTTACAATGTCAGGAATTCAATCTCCTATCCCTATCACAATCTATATGTCAAATACTCTTTGGAAGATACTCTAGGAAATGTAATCAGCAGCAAACTCCAAAATATGGACTTGTTTGATCCCGTCACCGGCAAGCCATACGGAGATGGTCTGGGAGACATTTTCGATCACCGCATATTGGCGCTGGACAAGCATCAATTTGAAAGACCTGGTGTTTATCGCTTCAAGGTTCAGCAGTATATGCGGCAGGACACCCTGCCAATGATTCTCTCCGTAGGATTAAGAGTAGCTTACTCTGAGCCTGAAACAACTCCCTAAAACGGCTTACTGGGAAGGACAATACGGAACCGGGTCCCTTTTCCTACCTGGCTCTCAACACTGATCTGCCCCCGGTTCAACTCTACGAATTCTTGGCACAACATCAGGCCCAAACCAGCACCTTTATGTTCGGGGATGCCATTAATGGAGCTGCCCTCAAAGGCAAATAATTTTTGTTGGTCCTCCTCGCTGATACCGATACCATCATCGGCTACGGTTAGTTCAGCATGACCTTCACCTTTAGCGGTCAAACCAATGGCAATATATCCACCCTGCCGGGTAAATTTGATAGCATTGCTGATCAGATTGCGCAACACCAAATTCAGCATGTTGGTATCCGCATAGACCAAGACATTTTCGTCTATATTGGTTTGAAAATGGATATTTTTCCCTTCAATCGACTTTCAACCAACTGGTAGTTGTCATCCACTAATTCCATGACATCTACCCTTTCCGGATTAGCCTCAATCTTTCCCATTTGCGACATGGACCATTTCAGTAGATCGTCCAGGAAATGAGACAAACGCGAGGTAGACTCCTCCATTTCATGTGCCAGTGCTTTCAACTCAATATCTCCTATGGATTTCAGTTTTGCCCCCAGGATGTTGAGAAAACCTGCAATGGTGTTGATGGGACTGCGCAAATCATGCGAAATAATTGAAAAGATCTTGTCCTTGGTCTGATTGAGATTGCGCTGTTCTTTTTCAGTACGCGACAAAGCCAGATTGATCTTTTGCAACTCCGCTATTTTTCTTTGCTGTTGTTCCTGATTAGTCTTGTCCCGTAATTTAGAAGACTCCAGGCCTTGAAGCTCCTTGTGGGAATTGGACCACCCCCACCAAAATATGATGGCGGCAATGCCTAAGCCCAGCAGCGCGAAATGTCGCCAATTCCAAAGGGGTACCCCCCGGTTGTTGTTTAAGGTTTGCGGTGATACCTGTGTAATTGAAATAGTATCTTTCGAAGATTGAAGTTCCTTGGTTAGCAAGTCATTAAAGCTGTCGGCCTGCTGTTGTAAGCTATCCTGATAAGCCTGGGACAACCCCTCAATCACCTGATTCTGATAGTAAAAAGCACTGGCAAAATTATTCCTTTTGGCAGAGATACCCGCCATACTTTTGTAGGTTTTTAGCTGGTTGGCTACATCCTGGATCTGCTGAAAATTTTCTAGTGCCAGGGTATATTGTCTTTCCGACAGGCGGTAATACCTCCGTGGTTCAGCATTATCTCCAAAGTACTCGTAAATAAAACCTTTTGACCAATAGACCTCTGCTGCTTCCCGGGATTTTTGTTCGCCATTCAGTTTGGGTATGGCCTGGTCAAAGTAGTTTAGGGCCGTGTTGTATTTCCCTACTTCCATGTACAAATATCCGATACGAGAAAGTGCGATTCCTACTTGCTTTTCTCCCTGATCAATAACGTTCAGATAGTAATTTATACTGTCTGAGTTTGGCTGAGAATTGGGACTTTGACCTGCGAGAAAACCGGGAATCAATAGGAGAAACATCACCGACAAATAAGACAAGAGGGCTGGGTAATTCCTTCTTGTCAAAAGGGTTACGTAACATTTGATCCAGCGCATTATTATGGATGAATATACCCTTTTCGCGCAAAGCAATCAAATTAATTCAAGCAGGTAGTAGGCTCCTTTTTACTACCTTTGGAAGCCGTATAAATACCTATCCTGTTTTATCACAATTTCTTTAATTCAGATCTTCTGTTTATATAGGAATAATACAATTAAGTCTTAATAAAAAAATATTTTATTTTTTTTGGATAATTGCAGAATTATTGATGGAGTTTCCCTGATTTTCTATTTGGAAGTCGATTTTGCGCTACCCTCCTTAACCGCAAAACGCTCCATCTGTTCCACCACATCTTGGGGGTTCATCCAGTATTGGCGGCTGAAAATTCCCTGGAACCGCCAGCCCTTGGCATACAAGATCAGTGGGATATAAACATGTGAATCTTTAACAGAAATACTTTGATGATAGAGGTTGTCATCTGTTAAAATAAGTCCGAGAAAATCACGCTGGTCTCGGACCGTAAGATCGGCAAATGGCAGAGACTGCTCGAAGGTCAGATTGGGTTTATGTGACATCTCCTGAATGAGTCGGGTTTTTAGGTACCAATCGCTGCGATGACCTTGATGTTCGGGAGGCACCATTTGGTATTCGCCTCTTGATACATTCCATGCATATTGAAGATATTCCTTGAACAATCTAGGACCCGGATTTTTGCTGCTTTCTACTTTTAGGTCGGAGGGCAAGATACTGGAGATAATATAAATCCTCTCACGAGCCCGGGTTACTGCTACATTTAATCTGTTTTCGCCTCCGGCAATATTCAAACTCCCAAAGTTCATGCTTAATTTTCCTTTTTCATCAGGAGCATAGCCAAGGGAAAATATGATGAAGTCTTTCTCGTCGCCTTGTACATTTTCAATATTCTTAACAATCAACGATGGAGGAAAGGGAATCTCGGCCTGGGCCAAACGTTCCTCCAGCCTTTCAATTATGTACTGCTGCTGCTGTATATTGAAGGTTACAATGCCCACTGATTTCTCCGGCTCTTCCCGCAACAACTTCTCTACCAGGATCACCACTTCAAGAGCTTCATTCTGATTGATATTCTTTTCCCACAAACCATCTACTTTGCTAAAGCTGATCGCCGGGATGCCATTGTTAATCACTTGATAGTCCGGAAGCATGCGTAACCTGTCTCCATAAAAATGGCGATTAGAAAAATTGATCAAATCCAATGACTTACTGCGATAATGGCCTTGTAATTGCACTTGATCCAGGTATTTACATGCTAAATCCAAAAGTGAATCAATTTCCAAATCAGAATTATCAGGATCTTCCTCCTGCCATCGTATTTGATAGAGGTCATTGGGACTGAGTTGCTTGGAATCACCTGTAATCACCACCTGATTTCCTCGGTACATAGCCGGTATCCCTTTTTCAGCAAAGCATTGGGAAGCCTCATCGAATATCACCAGGTCAAACAACAGCTTCATGGGCGTCATAGCACTTACGGATTCCGGACTGGCCAGCCAGCAGGGAACTAATTTGAACAGTTCTTCATGAAATTGACTCAAAAGTTTGCGAATAGGCCAGATGCGTTTCTTTTTGCTCACCTGATGTTTCAGGTCGCGGTATGATATCATATTGTTCAGGCGATTGTACTTGACTTCAGAATATACCTTTTCTCTTAATCGTAAAAGCAGTGTTTCCTGACTTAGAGCAAGCTTCTGCTTAATCAGATCCTGATACTCTTTTTGTAATTCGTCCAATCTCAAGGAAGAAACCATGCGCAATACCGGATACTTGGTTTCAATGTGATCAATCCACGCTAGTTTTATGCTGTTCTCAAACAACTCTGTGATGGCACCGTCACTATTATGATTCCAAGAATCATACAGCTTGTCCAACACAGACCGCTGCTGACCGGTAAACTGATGATGCAGCCGGTCATACTCGCAGAGATTATCAAATTCCCGTTGCAGCTGTTTTTTGTAGGGTTCCAGTAAATCTGGTGAATTGATAATAGCACTAATTTGCTTAGGAAGCAGGTATGATTGCCAGCGCTGTCGGTGTGCCGGCAAATCGTCCATGGTGCGGATCAATTGCTGCAGCTGCTTTTTTAATTGTGCATAGCTGAGTTGCTGAATGTTAAAATATTCCTTAAAGTTTCTTTGCTGCCGGAATATTTGCTTGGCATTCAACGCTTTTCTCTGATAGTAGAACCAAGCTTGGAAGTCCACCTCACTATATGATTCTGGAATGTCCTTCAACCAGGGGTAGTTGCGGAGTTTGGAAAGATTATGCTCCAGATTTAGACGGTTGTCAGTTTTTTCCACCAAGATCTTGAAGCCATCCCGAGTGTTGGGCAGCCCATTGGCCCGCAAGACCCTTTGGAACTGCATCTTCTCTTTGCTGAAAAGATGCCAGCTAAGCCATTTGAATATGTTCTTTCGGGATTCAATCTTTTGTTGCAACACTTCCTGGAAAGTACCTAATTCCTGAGCCTCAATAATCACTTCTGGTCCCTCGTTCTTAAAGCTGTCCATAACCACCCGTTCCATATTAGCCAGCCAAAGATCGTCCTTTTCGATATCCCTGTAGTTCACCATATGACGGAAAAAATCGTAGACAGCTTCATCTTTCAGGAAGGTGATGAATCTGTCAATATCGTCTCGGTGATTGATAAACTCCTCACAGTCGTCCGAAGTGACCTCGGTTTTCAGCTGATTACCTACCTCCGCTACTATTTTTTCTGTATAACCCTGGACATCATCAAGTACTTTATTAATTGCCTGTACATCCGTAATAGAATATTCTCTAAATGAACGCCGGTCTTTCCATAGGAAATCATCACCTTCCAGTCTTTGCCAGTAACGATGATACCGATCCAAGCCCTTTAAAAAAGCTTGAGCTTCCTTCCATGAAAAATATTTGTATTCCTGTTTGAGATTAATGGCTGGACCGTTAAGGTCGGAAGTGAGATAAAGTTCTTTTATGGAGATGCCGCATTCTTCTTCGTCGAATAAGGACCTCTTGAACTCTTCGAGCTCCTCGGTGATTTGGTCGATACGCCTACTAGCTTGTAAAAACTCCCTCTCCAAATAGATGGCGTCCAAGCTGTTGTTTTGATGACGATATTCCTCAAGGCTTTCTATTTGCAACAATATCTGCTGATAAAGTTCGCGGCGGTCATTTTTGAAATCATGAACTAATGCCGTAAACGGGTCCAGCCCAATTTCCTGAAGTCTCTGGTAAACAACATCCAAGGCGGCCCTCTTCTGACATACCAGTAATACCCGTTTTCCCTGTGCGGCATAGTCGGCCATTAAATTGCATATCAATTGGGATTTGCCAGTTCCCGGAGGTCCCTGGACTACCATGGAGTTACCAGATTTGATGGCCTTAAGGGCGTTCTCCTGGAAAGCATCCATCTTGCAGGGAGT
>JAOTYN010000045.1 GCA_029861825.1 Cyclobacteriaceae bacterium | reverse complement strand
AGGCTTTTCATACAGATCTGATCTATTGTTTTCTGCCAATATATACCTTTACACTATCAGAATATGGGACTTCCTGGAAAAATATATAGGGCTTTAGTTACATCGGTATGTAGCCAGGTCCCAGCATATGCCTAATCCCATAGTTTACCCGGCGTGGTTTGGTTTTAAAAAGGTATGGTAAAGCTAAAGGTACTGCCCTTGCTAGGAGCACTGGTCACGGTCATTTCGCCTTCATAAAACTCTAAGGCAATCTTTCCGTTGGGTGCGGAATATATATTCTTGGACAACCCCATTGACACAAAAAACCGGTAGCCATGAAATTGTTCTGGGGTATGTATTTAAATAACCCCTTATCCATTCGAAAGACTTTTAACGTCTAGTTTGCAGAGAATAACCGATTGAAAACACTTCCTTTTTTGGGAGTGTGACCAACTTTTTCTTTCTTATGATATTGTTTGGTCATTTTGGTTTTGTAGGCATTCTTACCGGAATGACAACCGCCGGCTAACAGAAGAAGAACCGATATTATTAATGGTAACAATTTGTTTTTCATGGAAAATTTAGGTTTTGAGCCTAACAATATACATAATTTACAGCAATGAATCAGCCGCTGTTTCAATCCCTGGGAATAGTCCTATTTGCAATGTTAGTGTTGAGTATACCGTTTTCTTCTGTACAAGCTCAGACCTTCTATCAGTATCATAAATCCGGCCAGTTGACCCTATACGCAGGTGGTGGTTTGTCTAAGTATTTTGGGGAGCTCAGTAATGACCGGAAATTAGGTGATGTAAATCCACACTTCACCCTAGGGGTATCGATTCCCATAAGGCCAAAGCTATTTGTCCGACCTGAGGTAAGCTTTTACCGCCTATCCGCTGCAGATAGCGATCTTCCGGAGGAAGACAGTCGCCACAACAGAAATTTATCCTTTAAATCCAACAATTGGGAAGCAAGTGTCATGGCGGTCTATGGCCTTTACGCCCAGGGAAGCCAGTCCCTATTCAAACCCTATATTATGGGTGGAGTAGGTATCACCTATTTCAATCCACAAGCAAAACTGGATGGGGTATGGTATGAGTTACAGCCGTTGTTTACCGAAGGGATCGACTACCAGAAGTTTATTGCGGTTATACCTGTGGGAGCAGGTTTGGGCTTTAAGCTAAATGAACAAATTGAAGTAGCACTGGAAATGAGCTACCGGTTCAGTTTCACGGACTATCTTGATGATGTAAGCATGACCTATCGTGACCCCTTACTCATCACAGACCCTATCGCCGCAGCTTTAGCCGACCGACGCCCGGAAATCGGCTTGGAAAAAGCTCCCGCTGGCAGCCAAAGAGGCAATGCAGATAGTAATGACGGTTATATGTTCATGGGCGTTAAGGTGTTTTATCAATTACCCGGGCAGGGGCCTCTTAGAAGAAAACGATGATGGCTAAGACTGCACTTATTACGGGAATTACCGGGCAGGACGGCGCATACCTGGCTCAGCTACTTTTAAACAAAGGATATCACGTTCACGGTATAAGAAGGCCATCTTCCAACCCTAACCTATTTCGTTTACAGTATTTGTTGGGAAGACTGGACGATTACCAGGATCGATTACATCTTCACACGGGAGATCTCATTGACTCACACAGCATACGCCGGGTCATCTCCGAAATCCAGCCTCAGGAGGTATACAACCTGGCTGCTATGAGTGATGTAAAATCCAGTTTTGCCCTCCCCGACTATACCTTCAAGGTCAATAATTTGGGAGTTTTGAACATTTTGGAAGGACTTTGCGAAGCCGGCCTGCAAGATCGATGTAGAGTTTTCCAGGCCTCCACCTCGGAGCTTTTTGGCAATGCCCTCCATGGTCCTCAGAGCGAAGACACTCCGTTCCACCCCAGAAATCCCTATGGACAGGCCAAATTAAAGGCTTATGAGCATACCGTTAGATACCGTAGAGAGCTTGGATTGTTTATTTGCAATGGAATAATGTACAATCATGAAAGTCCGTTAAGAGGTGAACAGTTCGTGACACGCAAGATTACCAAAGGATTGACCCGCATTGCTCTGGGTTTGCAAGATCAACTACACCTGGGGAATCTTGAGGTGAGGAGGGACTGGGGCCATGCCAAAGATTATGTAGAAGCCATGTGGTTAGTACTACAACAGGATCAGGCACAGGACTATGTTTTGGCCAGCGGACAAAGCACCAGCATTGGAGAATTCCTAATAAGGACCTGTCAAGAAATTGGCTTTGAATTAACATTAACGGGTGAAGGCCCTGAGCAAAAGGGCATTGTGTCAGAGATTCTCGATCCCCGGGTGAGCCTGGAGGTTGGTAAACCCATAGTGGCTATAGACCCTAAATACTACCATGGTCAAACGGACCTTAAACTTTTTGGAAACGCCGCCAAGGCGCGGAAGGAATTAAAATGGCATCCAAAATACCACCTTCAAGCATTAATCCAAGAAATGGTACAGTATGACCTTCATTTGGCAGCCAGAGAAACTAGTAAAAAGGATAGAGAGCAATGGGTATAACTACTTAGTATCTTCGACGAAATTTGAGGTGAAACATCCCACTGATTTGAGACAATTTTGCCTTAAAAATTACATCACTGATGAATCTGAGCCTCATTTACCAGCTATTAATTCAATTAGCAGATTTTATTGTACTATTTTTATATTTGAAATTTAGATTGTCATAAAATACAACTATATTGCCATAAATCTGGAAATTAACGGGAGAGTAAATAGTTAGATAATAATTCTACCCCTATGTTAAAAAAATACGCTTTAGGATTAACTCTTGTTTTTTTGTTTTGTGAGTTTGCGGACGCCCAAAGTTTCTATCGCCGTAATCGCAAGACCGGCTACACCGTTTCGGTAGGATTAGGAACGGCCTCTTATCATGGTGATCTTAAATCTTCTCAAATCAACTTCGATCTAAAAGGAGCTGCCAATGTGGGTATCGAAGTCCCCGTGAAGGGACGTTTGAACATTAGAGGTGAGTTCATGTGGTATCGCATTTCCGATGGCGAAGACAAGACAATCGATAGTGAAGATAAATTCTTTGTAAGGAACCTATCATTTAATTCCTCAAATTTTGACCTCAGTGTCATGGGGATTTTCCAGATAACACCGAATAGTCCTAGACCACGTACCGATCTCACCACGTATGCCATTGCCGGAATCGGAGGAACCTATTATAACCCCAAAGCGGAGTTGAATGGGACAGATTACAAATTACGCCCCTTGATGACGGAAGGCGTGGACTACGGAGAAATTGCTTTCGTTATTCCGGTTGGAGCTGGAGCTAGTGTGAGATTGAACTACGACTGGAGTATAGGTCTGGAGGCCATTTATCGATTCACTACCACCGACTTCCTGGACGATGTCAGCGATGTTTATGTAGACAATGCATCTTTTTCAGATCCTATCGCCCAGCAACTGGCGGATCGCCGACCGGAAGCAGGTTTAGGTGTGAGACCCGCCGGTTTCAAAAGAGGTGATCCTGACAACAATGATGGTTACTTAGTGATCATGGCTAAGGTAAACTATCATCTGAACCAAGGCTTGTATTATAAGCGCAAGCGAAATCGCCGTTCGAAGATCTTCCGACGACGCTAGTTCTTTAAACTATCTTACTAGTAGATGAGGGTGAAGGAATAGTGGTATCTCTTTGATCGAACTTCTCGAACTTTGAGACATTGCTAACGTATTCTGGTACAATGATCTTCATCAACTCGACCAGTGCAGCTTCATCAATCAGTTCCAAGTACTCCTGAATTTGCTGAAAGTATTCCTCAATAAGACCGTATTCTGCTTTCTGCACATTGGCGATCATTATTTTGGGATGATGGGTAGGAATGGTGTTTTCTTTATTATTCAACAACTCCTCAAACAGCTTTTCCCCGGGTCTTAATCCCGTAAACTTCAATTCTATATCCTTGTTAAGCTCCAAACCGGAAAGCTGGACCATCTTTTTTGCCAGGTCCACGATCTTTATGCTCTTACCCATATCGAAAATGTAAATCTCTCCTCCCCGACCCATGGACCCGGCTTCCAACACTAATTGGCAAGCTTCGGGGATGGTCATAAAATAACGAGTGACGTTGGGATGAGTAACTGTAATAGGAGCACGTTTTTCTATTTGTTTCTTAAATAAAGGAATTACCGAACCATTGGAACCCAGTACATTACCAAAACGGGTGGTGATAAAGGAAGTAGTATTGGGGCCCCGTTGGTCCAACAAATAGTTGTACAAGGATTGCACGTAGATCTCAGCAATCCTTTTGGTAGCTCCCATTACGCTAGTGGGGTTAACAGCCTTGTCTGTGGAGATCATTACGAACCTTCCCACTCCATATTTTACCGCCAGGTCTGCTAAATATTTGGTGCCGACTATATTGCACTTTGCTGCTTCCAACGGATTATCCTCCATCAGCGGCACATGCTTGTATGCTGCGGCATGAAATATGATGTCCGGCTGCACCTTCCGTATAACATCCTCTAACCTTTTCATATCGGTTATATCACCGATAAACGGGTGAATGGCAGTATCTCCTAAATCTACGGAAAGCTCATTTAGCAATTCAAAAGTAGCCGACTCGGCCTGGTCGAACATAGTAATTGAACTGGGATGGTAGGACAACACCTGACGCACCAATTCAGCCCCTATGGAACCTGCGGAACCGCTGATAAAGACCTTTTTGCCCTTGATCTCTCGGATAATATTGATGCTGTCAATCTTGATTGATTCCCTTCCCAATAAGTCTTCGATCTTTATATCCTTAATTTGATTAAAGCTGAGCTCCCCTCTGATCCACTGATCAGCTGGAGGAATGGATCGTACCTTTATATTGTTCTTTAAGCAAAAGTCCACCACCTCGTTCTTACGCTCCAGGGAAAGATTCGGGGTAGCAATGATAAGTTCCGACACCTTTAGTTCCTTCATCAGCTTATCCAAATTGTTGCGGGCGGAAAAGATTCGAATTCCATTGATGACCTTTCCTACTATTCGTGGATTGTCTTCAATAAACGCTACAGGCCTACCGGAAACACTATAATCTGAGTCAAAGATCTGTTTGGTGAGCTGTCCGGTTTTACCTGCTCCGAAAATCACCACATTTGCCTTGCGATGTACAGCGTGCTTGTAATAAGAAAATATGTATTTTACTAATATTCTATAGCCTATCAGAAAAATGAGCGAGTTTAAGTAGGCCATAGTAACCACGCCCAGAGGTATCACATTGCTCCCAACGATATTCAGATAGATGTAATTGATCACCAGGGTAAAAACCACTCCAAGTGTAGTGGTATAGGCAATTCGATAGCCGTCTTGCAATCCGGTATGTCGGATTATTCCAGAATAACTTTGAGTTAAGAATATTGCTATTAGGTTGCAAATCAGGAAGATAGGTAAACCTTGGGATATATTGGTGGTCAGAAATCTCTCGATCTGAAAATCAAACCTAATGAAATACGCCAGGATCAGGGAAAATGCAAGAATGCTCAGATCGATTAACAAAATAATCCACCGAGGCAATATATGGAGACTCTGTATTAGTTTAACCATACAAAAAAATAGCTAATGCTAAATTAGTATAAAATGGTTAAGATGTAACTATATGACGAAAAATATTAACTAATTCGTGATCTTAGTAGATGGGCGTGCTACAAATATAACCTAATATTCCCGAAGATTAAGGTCCAGTAATTGTAAAATACCGGGAAGTTGCTCTGATGGTATTTGGCCTGGGAAAACCAGCCCTTTCTCGAAGAACATTTGACCCCATCCATTTAGTTCCTTTATGCAGTTTTCAAAGATGGGCATTTTGTGCAGCGGATACATCATTCGATAAACCGGCAGTGCTTGGGCTACCAAGGCTTTTCGCAGAGTTTCTAACCTAAGCGGATCGGTTTTCTGCAGGATCACACCCCATCTCCATCTATTGGCAACTGCCCCTTCTGGACAAAGTTGCCAACCAATGTGTGGATAATGGCTAAGCTCTTCCCACGCCAGTTGATAATTATTCCGGGCGTTGTTCACCTCCCGATCCAATCTAGACAATTGTGCCAGTCCCATACTGGCATTTAAGGGGCTAATTCGGTAATTGAAACCAACTTCACGGTGATGGTAGTATGGTTTACTATCCTTAGCCTGAGTTGAAAGGTATTTGGCTCTCTCAACAGAGGCGTCATTATTACAAATTAACAAACCACCACCCAGCGCTGTGATGATCTTGTTATTATTAAAGGAAATCACCCCGAATTCTCCAAAGGTACCCAAGGGCTTACCCTGATAGGAAGCGCCTAAAGCATGGGCGGCATCTTCGACCAAGGGAATATTAAATTCCTTACTGATCTCCATAATAGCGTGCATGTTGGCCGGCGTTCCATACAGGTGAACCAAGATTATGGCTTTGGGTTTTTTGTTGAGGGTCAACGATTTTAATATGGCTGCTCTCAACAACTTTGGATCCATATTCCAGGTATGATCACAATCTACTAGGATAGGTTCAGCACCCCTGTACATTATTGGATTAGCAGAAGCTACGAAGGTGAGATCCGAACAGATTACCGGATCTCCAGGTCCAACATCCAACATGGTTAAAGCCATATGAATGGCGGAGGTACCGGAGTTTAAGGCTAAAACGTGTGGAGCTCCCAAAACATGAGTCATTGCATTCTCGAAATCCTCAATTTGCTGCTCAACTGATTTCTCTACCTGTGTATAGAATATTTCTTTACAATTGCTTTCAAGGGTAGCAACAAGGGACGTCTTCATCTTCTTAAATTATTTCTTCTCCAGGTGCTGTATTGAATCCCGGCACTACTCCATTCCCCGTCAAACATATCTTAATGGTGCTCATTAAAATCTTTAAATCCAGCCACAAATCCATTTGATCTACGTACAAAGCATCGAATTGAAATCTTTTCGACCATGCAAGCCGGTTGCGTCCGTGGATCTGGGCTAAACCAGTCACTCCCGCTTTAACTTCCAACCGCTTTCTTTGTAAAGTTGAATAATTCAAGGCGTATTCTATTGGTAAGGGTCTGGGGCCTACCAATGACATTTCACCCCGTAAAACATTTAGTAACTGAGGAATTTCATCTATGGAGGATTGCCTCAGCCATTTCCCAAACCTGGTATATATCATATTTCCCTGCTCATCTTCTACCATTGTACAAAATTTATATATGATAAATGCCTCTCCATTTATCGTGGCGCGTTTTTGAAAGAAGAAAATTGGATGTTGATCGGAAAATCTACGCAACATTATGATCAGAACGAACAAAGGGCTGAGTACAAAAGCCAGAAAGAGCGCTGTTGAAACATCAAATAATGATTTGATCCAGATCCGGTAATTTTGTTTACTGATCACTTGCTTTAGGTACCATGGTCACAAACCTCCTAATAGTTAAATATACAACAGATAATAGGATTAAGACAGCTAACAAAAGAATTTTGCCGGGCACTAATTGATAAAAGAAGTTTCCAATGACCAACAGGTTTATCAAGAGTTGTATGGCCCCGTAAAGCAATGCTACCTTCAAATGGGGCCATGCCTTTTCGTTTGACAAGTGCTGGTAAAGATGACTTCTATGAGCAGTATATATTCTCTCGCCTCTTCTTAGCCTGACCACTATGGTCCAAAAACTATCAATCCCATATACCGCCAGCAGCAGCACAAAAGAGACATCTGCGGCTTGCCATATAATTGTCAGTAGATAAAATAATACCAAAAAAGCCAATGACATACTGCCTGCATCACCTGCGAAAACCTTGGCTTCACCACGAAAGTTAAAAAATCCGAATATCACTATCGATGCTATCATCAGATAAATAAGCTTCACATCTTGTAGGGTCAATAATGAGGTCAGCAATAGTAATGATACCAGAAATACCAAAGTATATATACCTGTAATACCGTTAATCCCATCCATAAAGTTATATGCATTGAGCATTGCCAGACCAAACACGCCCACCGGCACACACCACCATTGGAGCGTATTTACCATTTCCAATTCCCAAAAAAGAAAGAACATAGCCAGCAATTGACAAAGGAACCTGACCAATGGCGATACGGACAGGATGTCATCGATCAAGCTTACGGCTACCAATAATGTGACTCCAATGAGAAAGTAAGGATAGGGAAATTGATAAAAAATATGATGAGCTAGAATAGCTACGAAAAAGATGATCCCGGCTCCTCTGATGGTAACTAGTTTATGGGAGCTTCGTTGGTTGGGAACATCCACAATACCATATTTCTCAGCCACTTTCAGATATCCGAAGAATGCCAGCACAATCAGTAAGACCTGAACAACAAATTTTAGGTATTCCATAAATTACTCTACCAGGAGTATGGTGTCAAAATTCTCTAAGACCGGCCGGGGATCCCACGATAAATGGACTCGGGCTTGTTCATCGCTAAAGGTCAAACTTTGAGAAAGCTTTTCCAAAGTTTTACTGTTAAACGGAGCTTGAGGACCCCAAATATCTCCCAATTTACCCACTAGTTTAGCCACTGCCCAAGGCATATTCCGGGCCTTTCCCTTATTAAAAAACCGTGCCATCACCTTATACAATTCCCCATAACTGGGGTGTTGTCCGTCGGTCAAGTTGTATGTACCTCCTTTTTGCATAGCTGCAGGAATGATCTGGGCTACGTCAGAAGCCAGCACCATGCTCCGCCTTGCAGCACCTTGTTTAATGTGTACCCATCTTCCGGTTCGAACCGCTTGAATCATTTTCAACAGGTTACCGGGGGGATCAATGCCGCATACTAATGGTAGCCTTAGAATGGTCAGCAACACTTGATTGTGGTCACACCATTTCGAAATCATTTTTTCAGCTTCAATCTTTGAAACGCCATAAGCATCCTCAGCCAATAAAGGGGCTTCTTCAGTTATAGCCTTACCCACCGATAAGCCATAAACCGAAACAGAGCTGATAAAGACGAAATATTGGGGTTTTTGATCTGAACGCTCCAGCGCCTGCAAAAGATTGCGTGTGCCCTCTACATTCACTTGATAGAATTTACTCTGTGCTTCCACGTTCGCAGGCACAGTATGGGCTTTCCCAGCAGCATGAACCACCGCCTGGTACGAATTATCAAGCTGAAAAGGTTTCTGTAAATCTACCTGAATATGCTTGAATCCGGGAAGTTCTGTGGTACCTAAAGTGGTAATTAACTCCGCAGGCCAGGATTGAATCAGGTGTCGGCCCAGGAAGCCACTGGCACCGGTCAAAAGAACCTGATTATTCATATCTTTTCAAGATGTCCATCATCTCTTTGGCTAAAAGATCACGATTAAATCGATTATTCGCTAATCTCAGAGCATTTTTGGACATAACCTCTACCTCCTGGGGATGGCGTGCCATCCAGTCCATAGCTTCGGCCATTTCCCGCGCGTGGTTGGGGGTGACATTTAAGCCGCACTTTTCGGTTTCTATCAGTTCCTTTATCCAGCCACCGGTGGTTTGTATTAAGGGTTTCCCGGCGGCAAAGGCATCAAACATCTTATTGGGAGAAGAAGTGTTTAGTACGGGAATATTTTTAAAAACCAGCAATGCTCCAGTGGCCTGTGATAGCCATTCCACAACCTCCGTTTTAGGTCTCAAACCCAGCAATTTTATATTGGACAACTTGTGCTTAGTGATAAAATCCTCCATCATGGGTTTTTCCTGACCTTCACCCAGTATCACCAGCTGTATGTCATACACCTGTTTATCGATCAGCTCTTTAGCTGCCCAGGCGATTTGCATAGTATCGTCCATCACCCCCAGACTTCCCGTATAGAGGAACAGGTACTTGTTTGTAGCCCAAGCAGGGACTTCAAAAGGGCCGGATCGTTGACTAAATAGTTGCGTATCGCAGGCATTGGGAATCACATGAATATTATCATACCCATATCGATCTCTAATCGACTGTGCCATGCCCGGCGATAATGCGATAATTTCGTGGGCTGCTCTATAGCAAAGCTTCTCAAACCAGTAGCTTAGCTTCATAATTACAGCTGATTTTACCAGGCCCAGTTGAATGGCCCCCTCCGGCCATAGGTCACGAACTTCAAACACGAATGGCTTTTTGCGAAGATATCTGGCTAAGATTCCACCTAAACCGATACTAATGGGTCCCGAACTGGCTACCAAAACCTGGTATCTGGTGAACAATACAAAATAAACGGAGGTGATCGCGTAGGCCAAAAACGTAAAAACTCGATAGAGCAGTGAGTGTTTATTACTCAACTCTAAATTCAGCACAAAGACCTCTATGCCTTCGACCACTTCTTTGCTTATGAATCCCTTGGCTTTTAGGTCGGATTTATCATATAAAGTAGTGACCACTATAACCTTATGACCCTCTTCAACCCATCTCCTGGTCATCTCATAAACCCTGGTACTCCACCCCCCTTGGGGGGTACCAAAATATTGGTACAGATACAGGATGGTCATAAAATTCAATTTAGGCCACAATGATAATCTTAATTAATTACCAATCCAACCGATAAAACCGCTTTCCTGAACCTAAATTTTTTAATGATATTATTTGTATTCACTTATGATATTAATCATAGTTGATCTGGGCGATTTGGAGGTAAATTAATCCAATTATATGCTAATATATCGATTGAATACTTTGTTATTTAAATTAAACCGGATTGATGCAACCCATTAGTTTTCTGTATCGTCTTGTTGTTGATCCGCAATTTTATGTATATTAAAATATTACAACAAATAAATTGACTATGAAAAAAGTTTACCGTTCAAATCTCTCTAAGAGTAACCAGCTTGCGAAATTATTGTCAGTATCGTTTCTGACGGTGCTGCTCATGGGGAATATCACCGACGTTTTGGGTCAATGCGATGTTCCCAGTAACCTCATGACCACTAACATAACTGGTTCTGGGGCTGACTTATCTTGGGATGCTGTGGAAGGCGCAGTTTCCTATACGGTGCTTTATAAAGTTTCTGGAGCTCCTGAATGGACTACAGAGACCACAGGGACCAATAGTTTGTCTTTAACAGGACTTTTTAGTGGGACTGTGTACACCTGGAAGGTAAGTTCTGATTGTGAAACTGAATCCTCTTCATTTACCATTCCTCCTATTAGATTTACTACCACTGGTAGCCCGGCTTGTAGAACTCCAGAAAATGATACCGAGCAAAGTCTGCTGGATACCAGTGTTACACTTAATTGGAATTCCGTGGTAGGAGCAGTCAGCTATATCGTGTTCTATAAGGAACTTGGACAAGTAGATTGGGTAGAAAATAACACCACCGGAAGCAGTTTAAATTTAACTGGGCTTACTCCTGAAACGCAATATATTTGGAAAGTACGTTCGGTTTGTGACAACAACCTACTGAGCCCTTTTTCACAGGGAAATACCTTTACCACCCTTCCCACTTGTGTGACCCCTACCAATCTGGTTGCTGGTAATATTATGGATAATTCGGCCGACCTTTCCTGGGATGCCGTGGCAGACGCCATCAGCTACGATGTGGATTATCGGGTTCTGGGATCTCAAACTTGGATCAGTAACAATGTCGCTACCACTTCATTGAATCTGTTGGGACTGCTGTCTGGTCTAACCTATCAATGGCGGGTTCGGACTATTTGTACCGGTGCTGTGCCCTCCGATTACACTGCAATCCAAAACTTTACTACTACTGGAACTCCTGCCTGTGCAGCACCTGTGAATCTTGCGGCGGGCAATATTATGGATACTTCCGCTGATTTAAGCTGGGATGTTGAGGCCAACGCCTTAACCTACAGCGTACAACATAGGGTGTTGGGAGCCTCTACATGGACTACAACCTCCACCGGAACTAATTCATTGACTTTAACCGGCCTTTCTTCAGGATTGACTTATCAATTTAAAGTACGGTCAGAGTGCTCTGGAACCGTAGTATCTGTTTATTCCGACCCGGTTACATTCATGACTACGGGTGCACCTAGTTGTGCCGCACCAGTTAATTTAGCAGCAGGTAATCTAATGGACACCAGTGCCGATCTTTCATGGGATGCGGCAACCGGAGCTATTTCATACGAAATTCAGTTTAAACTAATTGGAGCTCCAGCCTGGAACATGACTACCTCCGGCACTAATAGCCTTACACTTTCTTCATTGCTGTCAGGACAGAATTATCAATGGAGAGTACGGACCGTATGTTCTACTGAGATTTTATCCGATTATTCTAGCTCAACTTTTTTCCGTACTACCGGTACACCAGCCTGTGCAGTTCCCGCTAATCCGGTCACCTCTAGCATCACCGAGACCTCTGCTCAACTTTCCTGGGATGCGGTTACCGGAGCGGTTAATTACACGGTGTTCTTTAAGGAAATCGGACAGGTTGACTGGCAGGAACTGACGGTAGCATCTAACAGCACTACATTGGTAGGCCTAACTGCAGCTACATCCTATTTGTGGAAGGTTCGCACTATTTGTTCTGCCGATAACAGCGTGCTTTCGGAGTTTACTTCCCCTGCTGAATCCTTTACTACTGATGATGCCATGTCAATCATTGGCGATGTACTGATATTGGATATGCGAGGTAACGCCATCACCAATGCTACCTTAAATGGAGAAACTCTGAATGATCTGATCCAACGTCAAAATTTAAGAAGCGGATTGTACATAGCAAGAATTGCCAGTAATAATGAGGTGACCTCTTACCGGTTCGCCATCCAATAAGTTACTGGAAGAAACACCTTTTCAAAAGTGGTTTGCTTTGGCAAGCCACTTTTTTTTGTCCGGTTTCTCTAGGGTAAATCTCAATAGGAGTATTCTTAACTCAATAGCTTTGGCAAGCCAGATCCAAGGAATCCCGCAAGGTAGATGAAATTATTTACTCCATGGACACCTGCAACTAGCCGAACAGCGTAGCTGGATTTATAATTAGACAATAATAGCAGGAGTCCGAGACTTAAAATGGCAATGAACATAGTCCCATCCTTGAGATGCTCGTGAGATGATTACATATAATACTTACTTGGGAAACTGCTTGCTTTGGTAACCTTTCTGTGAGAACAAATTACACTATTATAGTCCGAACCAGCATCTAATAGGGTGGTGAAGAGTTTAGCCATATGAGTATAATGGCTAGTAATAATAAAGGCCGAGGATTGTATTATCCTCGGCCTTTTTATATTGTTCTGAGTATGTCTACTACCTCACAATCAAGGTCTTACTGGTAATCCTTTCTTCATTAAGCACTCTTACCAGATACATACCCTTGCCAAAACCCGCCAGGTCAAGAGTAGCACTTCTACTTTCTAATCGTTGGGTCATAAGTACTTTACCCAGGGCATTGTAAACCACCAATTGATCATTAGGGCTTACCGTTCCCACCTTAATATTGAACTGGCCGGAGCTAGGATTAGGATATACATGAACAGAATTTCTAAAATCGGCATCCAAAAGTGCCCCGGCATCATCCTTATCGTTTATGCTTATGGCACTTGAACCATCGATGGTACCGGACGTGGTAAACTCAGGGCCAAAGATCAAATCAGAAGTTTCAGTACCCGAACACAAAGTTCTAACCACCCATTCGTAGGTAGTACTCGAAGATAAGCCAGTGGCGTTTAGGGTAGTGCCTGGCTGTTCAATAATAGCCTCCCAGGAGCCTCCGCTATTTACCGGTCGATAAGCGATACGATAATTCACAGCACCCCCAGCGGCATCCCAGGTTAAGGTGACTGTAGTAGAACCTATATTACTAGTTTGAAGATTTGTGGGATCTTCACAAGTCACTCCACCTAAGGTGACGAAATCAGGTCCAAAAATAAGATCCGAAGTTTCATCCATAGCACATAAATTCCTTACCGCCCACTCGTAGGTGGTTCCGGCCGTTAATCCTGCCAGGTTTAGAGTTGTGCCGGTTTGCTCAATAATACCTTCCCAGGGCCCTGTATTTACAGGCCGGTAGGCAATACGATATTCTACGGACCCAGAAGCCGCATCCCAATCCAGGGTAACGCTGGAACTGGTGATGTTACTGGTCTGTAAATTAGTGGGATCGTCGCAAGGCACGCCACCTAAAGTGGTAAAGTTGGTTCCAAAGATAAGATCAGAATCAGTTTGAGCACATAGATTTCTTACAGCCCATATATAGGTACTACTTTCAAAGAGACCAGTTAGGTTTATACTGGTGTCCGTTTGCACAATGATCTGTTCCCAAGTAGGTTCTGTGGTCCTTCTATAGGCGATTCGATAGTTCACGGAACCTGCAGCAGGATCCCAACTGAGGGTCACACTGTTGTTGGTTAGATTAGTAACCGTATGGTTTGTAGGATCATCACAGACTACCGAACCGGTGGTAGTGAAATCCGGGCCAAACACCAGTGAAGATTCTGTTGGGATATCATCACAAAGGGTTCTGACGGCCCATTCGTAGGTAGTTCCCGGAACTAGTCCTGTAGGGGTGTAACTGGTAGTAGCCACTTCAACGGTAGCTAACCAAGTTGCCTCACCGCTTTCTCGGTAAGAAACTCTG
>JAOTYN010000044.1 GCA_029861825.1 Cyclobacteriaceae bacterium | reverse complement strand
AGTAAGCGGTGTTTTTTTAAACATTTACATGACGCTCTGCGTGATAGGAGGAACGCACCAAAGGTCCAGATTCTACATATTTCAACCCTCTTTTCAGCCCCTCCTCTTTGAAGTGTTCGAACTTATTGGGATGCACGAATTCCGCCACTTCAATATGCAGTTTGGTGGGTTGCAAATACTGTCCGAGCGTAAGGATATCCAGGCCATGTTCAACTAAATGATCCATAGCCCGATATACCTCCTGGTCTTTTTCACCTAGCCCCAACATAATACCGGACTTAGTACGCTTTCCGGCCTCTTTGGTTCTTTGGATCTGTTCCAGGCTTCGCTGGTATTTGGCTTGAGGTCTTACCGGGCGATATAGTCTTTCCACGGTTTCCATATTATGGGAAACCACTTCCTGACCCGCATTGATCATGCGATCCAGTGCCAGCCAATTTCCTTTTACGTCGGGGATAAGTGTTTCAATGGTGGTTTCAGGGCTCAGTTCTTTCACTTTGACCACTGTCTGATGCCAAATTTCCGCACCCCGGTCCTTCAGTTCATCACGATTTACCGATGTGATCACGGCATGCTTGACCCCCATTAATTTAATGGCCTCAGCCACCCGTTGTGGCTCTTCAGTATCGTAATCCGGCGGCCGGCCGGTGGCTACAGCACAGAAAGAACAGCTTCGGGTACAAACATTACCCAGGATCATAAAAGTTGCAGTGCCGGCCCCCCAGCATTCACCCATATTCGGGCAGCTGCCACTCTCACAAATGGTGTGTAGTTTATATTGATCCACCAGCTTTCGTACCTTGGCGTACTCCTTACCCACAGGAAGCTTTACTCGCAGCCAATCCGGCTTGCGAGGCCTCCCTTGATTCGAAGATGAAATTACTGGTAATTCAATCATTGGATCTACTGAATAATGCCCGGGCAAAGTTACAAAGGATTACTGAAATGGGATAATCAGCGCCGACGGCCATAGAACAGGGTCACAAAGAAGGACGTGAAAAGACTGTCGTTGCTATCGTTAGGGACCAGTACGATATCTTCAGTGAAAGCTTCGATTACAAATCCCAGTTCAATACCCGACACGTTAGACTTAAAGGTTCCGAATTCAAAACTAAAAGCGGGTTTTAGATTAAGCCCAAACTTAACCTCTGAATCTCCAAGACCTTGTAGAATATTACCCGTTCCCAGTATACTGTTGAAATCAACATGAACCTCCGGGTCGTAGGGTTCATTAATGCCCCGGCTGTTTTGGATGTAATAGGGAGATACGATCCCTAAAGTGGGTCCACCCGCCAGGATACCGTGGATTTGCAGTCCCTGGAAGGATGCTTTTTTGAATAGTATCACTTCCCTGCCATATTGCAATCGCACTGAATAAAGGTAATTTTGTTTTCCCCAGATAAAGGAATTGCCATTGAGGGGATTGGATATACGGGTCTCTTTGGGATGCTTTACATTCATCAACTCCAAACCAAATGTCTGGAATTGGTTTTCACTTAAGCGAATGCTTTTCTTGAAAATAAAGCCACCAATTAGTCCTCCGCGGGTATTCTTGTTAATTCCCCATACAAACTCATCGGTATACTCGTAATCCTCAGGATCCTGAGCCATCACATTACCGTATGACAGGATCATCAGCAACAAACAAGAAAATGATTTTATAATCCTCATTTCTTTCTTACCTATCCTCTAAATTTAACTATTTCCCAAATTAACACAAAAACAGTAGCTTTAGTTTATGAATACCCTAAAATCCCACTACTTAGGCGAGCTAAGAACCTCCGCAGAACACTTAAAGTCTCATCAAAAGCTGGTTTCTGATGCTCCTACAGACAATAACGGCAAAGGTGAATCTTTTTCACCCACTGATCTGGTTGCTGCCGCTCTAGGCAGCTGCATGATGACGGTCATGGGTATTTATGCCCAAAAAAAGGGCATTGTTCTGGAGGATCTTCATTGGAATACTCAAAAGATCATGGCATCTGATCCGCGCAGGATTTCCGGGATAAGAATTGATTTCCACTGGCCGCGACCTACAGCATCACCTGAAGGAATTTCAAAATTAAAAGACATCGCGCTTAATTGTCCGGTAGCATTAAGTTTACATCCGGAACTCCGGCAAGAAATAACCTTCGATTTCTGAAGGGTCAGGCTGATACGCTATCCCAGGCTTCCTTTATGGCAGTAGCACTGATGCCCATATGTGAGGTATGAAAGCTGCTGTTCCCGTCTATTATTAACAATACCTGGGGGGATTCGTGATACACCTGAAACTTCTGGGCAATAGCATTAGAGACCTCTCGATAGGTGATCAGGTCCAAAAAATACCATTTTAAGCTTGGTGTTGTGGATTGATCCCAGGACCGTTCCAATCGGGATAAGACCATACTGCTAATGGAACAACGGGTGCTGTGCTTATAGATTAAAACTGGTGTTTCATGGGACTTGCGCACCAGTTCCTGCAGTGCTGCCATGCTGTCCAGGACATTCCAACTAATTTTAGTCATTCCAAATTTCCCTCTCCTTGGGATCGTATTTAGGCTTTTTACGCTTTTCTTTCAAATGTTTGGGCTGATCGCCGTTCTTATTGGTTTTAGCCCAAAGTAATTTCCATTTGCGATTAATTTCTTTTCCGGCAGGTGATCTCCTGACCTGTCGTCCCGTATAGTTTGCACTGGGGTGAAGATCCTTACCCTTGGTTCTGCGAATTTTATAATTACCCGCGAATAACTGCTCATCTTGTGATTTCTTGCGGTAGTACTGCTTTTGGAAGAACCTGGTCTTAACTTTGGTACTGCCCCGGTAGTTCATGCCCTCGGTCTTGATTTTAGCATTTGGTTTGACCTTAAGATGGCCGGCAAATTTAGTGCCTTCGGTCTTGACCTTGGCGTTGGGCTTAACTTTCAGATGACCGGCAAATTTAGTGCCTTCGGTCTTGACCTTGGCGTTGGGCTTAACTTTCAAATGACCGGCAAACTTGGTGCCTTCCGTACGGGTTTTCTTATTGGGGTTTACTTTCAGGTGTCCTGAAAAATCCGATCCGTCCCAGTTGGTGATCTTTTTGGATTTCTTCAAGTGACCAGCAAAGGTAGTACCAGGTCCTTGATCAATTAGCTTACGCTTATAGCCTTTTATGGCATAGGTACTGGCCCTGGTATCTTTTTTGGCTTTCTTCAGTTTGTCATCACCGGCCCAATCTCCACCGTAATCCCGGATCACTTTGGATCTTAAGCGTTGATCCCCTTTCCAGGTAGTGCCTGTGGTGCCGTCGATCTTCTTGCCACTTTTTTGATCGCCTTTCCAGAAAGTTCCCGGGGTGCCGCCTATGCTCTTGCTTCTTCTTTGATCTCCTTTCCAAGCAGTACCCGGGGTGCCTCCTATACTCTTACCTCTCCTTTGATCACCACTCCATGAGGTACCCGGAGTGCCTCCAATGTTTTTGGCTCGTCTTTGGTTTCCGCTCCAGTTAGTGCCTTGGTCTTGTTGTTCGATCTGAGGTGCTCTGCCCCCTTTGTTGTTCCAACCTCTTTCGCCATAAATGGTGGAACGACCACCGGCCGTAGAGCTACTTCCTGCGGTACTCTGGCCTCTGTAATCCGTGCCTTGGGTACCGTTGGGTATTTTCTTTGGACGACCGCGACCGGAGAACTTGGTGCCTTGAGTGCCTTGAGCAGGACCCTGGTTCCCCACTCGTTCCATGTATTTTTTAGCATTGTTGCCGGTATTCTTGGTGGGATTTCCCTTTGGTGGGCTATCCACAGGTACTTTATCGCCGCGATAATTAGTGCCTTTGGAGGCGCCGATGCCCTTGGGCCTGCTACCACTACCGCTGTACCTGGTCCCCTCTGTACGGCTGGGCGCTTTATTAGCTCCGATGCGGTCCTGATAGTTTTTGCCGCTGGTTCCTTTCTGCTTGGTAGGGTTGCCTTTGATCTGCCCCTGGGGTTCTACCTTTTGGCCTCCATAGCGGGTTCCTTCGGCTTTGCCTACTTGCCTCTGCTTGGTACGACCGGTGTGTTTAGTGCCCTTAGTCCTTGAGGGTACTTTACCGGCACCGATGCGGTCCTGATATTTTACGGTCTTTTTTCTTTTCTGTTTGGTGGGATTACCTTTGGGAGTTGAGGGATTGGATGGGTCGATCTTACCCTGGAACTGCGCGGCTTTTTTTTCGTTTTTTCTGCGTTTCTTCTGGGCTTTTCTCTGTTGCTTGGTGACCTTTTCCTTCTTTTGAGCATAGACGGTCTCTGTGGGAATGGTTAGCAAAAAAAGACACAGCAGGGCCATTGGTACCCAGTACCCTACATGAAAAAAGCGGCTCCCTTTAGAGAGCGACGCACGATATTTGGAAAAGACACCTGTCAAAATGATCCTTGAACCCCTTGAAGCTAACAAAATAATAACGAATTATTATCATTTATATGTTAACTCGGGACTAATTATTACATCGGCAATAATAAGACCAACAATGTCATCCAAAAGTTCCCGGGATGCGCCTAATAGGCCATTAATTGAATAAATTTATTCTTGAGCCGTGAAACAGGTAAAAAGTTGTCTTCCAGGCTTTTGGAAAATGGAACAGCGGTATCCAAAGAGGCTACTCTTACCACGGGGCCATCTAAGGAATCGAAGCAATGTTCTCCGATCCAAGCCGATATCTCGCCTCCGATACCGCCAGTCATGCAGTCTTCGTGCAATACTATCACTTTTCCTGTTTTATTAACCGATTGTGCCACCGCAGGTTGATCCCATGGAAGCAGCGTACGGAGATCCACGATTTCTATGGAATATTCGGGTTGCGATGCTGCCAATTCCAAAGCCCAATGCACGCCCATACCGTAGGTAATGATAGAAAGATCGTCTCCAGATTGCACCACCTTTGCCTGACCCAACGGAGTAGTATGGTAGTCCTGAGCTACAGGTCCAGAGAGGGACCGGTACAAGGCTTTATGTTCAAAATACAGTACCGGATTAGGGTCTTCAATGGCACTTAGCAATAAGCCCAGGGCGTCAGCCGGATTGGAGGGGTAGACCACCTTCAGGCCGGGAGTATGTACAAACCATGCTTCATTGGATTGGGAGTGATAGGGCCCTGCGCCTACCCCCGCACCGGTTGGCATGCGGATTACCACATCTGAATTTTGTTCCCACCGATAGTGTGACTTAGCTAGATTGTTAATGATCTGATTAAATCCACAGGTTACAAAGTCCGCAAATTGCATTTCTACTATGGATTTATATCCTTTAATGGACAGGCCCAAACCAATCCCCACAATCGCCGATTCGCAAAGAGGTGTATTGCGAACTCTTTCCTTTCCAAAGACATCATAAAGACCTTCAGTCACCTTAAATACTCCCCCGTAATCGGCAATATCCTGACCCATTAATATCAGATTGGGGTGTTTTTCCAGGCCTTTGTGCAGGGCTAGACTGATAGCATCTACAAAGCGCATGTTTTCTTCTTCGGAGGAGCCAATCGTGGTGCCGTTTTGAATGTTCGATGGAGCATACATATCGCCCTCTTCACCTGTGGTATCAGCAGTAGGCCACTCTTCAGCGTAGGCAAATTCCAGGGCTTGCTCGATCTCCGCCTTGATATCCTCTCGAATGGTATTTTTCAGCTCCTCGGTAAGGACCTTTTCCTGCAGCAGGAACTTTTCATAGTGAGCAATAGGATCCCTGTCAGCCCAATATTCCATCAATTCCCGGGGGACATATTTAGTGCCGCTGGCCTCCTCATGACCTCTCATTCGGAACGTGAGGGCTTCAATAAGAATGGGTGCCGGGGTTTTACGGATTTTGTTCACCGCTTGTTTAAGGGTGTGATAGACCTCCAATAGATTATTTCCATCTACTTGCTGGGTCTCCATGCCATATCCGGGACCCTTGTCGGTAAAGCTCTTGAATTTAAACTGCTCGGAACTAGGGGTGGAGAGGCCGTAGCCATTGTTTTCTATTACAAAGATCACTGGCAAATTCCACACTGACGCCACATTCAGAGCCTCATGAAAATCGCCTTCGCTGGCTCCACCATCACCACAAAAAACCAAAGTGGCTCGAGAATGTGCTTGTAAGATATCCGCTAGTGCTATACCGTCGGCCACCGCTAACTGCGGGCCTAGGTGGGAGATCATTCCCACCAGATTATGTTCCTTTGATCCAAAGTGAAAAGACCGGTCGCGGCCTTTGGTAAAGCCTGAAAGCTTACCCTGAAACTGAGCAAACAGCCGTTCCAAAGGAATTCCGCGAGTAGTAAATACCCCTAAATTTCGATGCATGGGTAGTATGTACTCCTGAGGGTCCATGACCAGGGCTGCTCCCACGCTAATAGCTTCCTGTCCAATTCCGGAAAACCACTTGCTGATCTTACCCTGGCGCAGAAGTAAGATCATTTTTTCTTCAATAAGTCGAGGCTTAACCAATTGCTGGTAAAAGCTGAGCAGTTGTTTGTTACTAAGCTTTTTGCTGTGAAATTTCATCAACTTTGGGATGCATGCATGGTCTGCGCAAGTTAAGGTATTGAGGGTATCCGTAAAAAAAATGCGCTTATTTTTTAATTTTAGGGCTCAATGATCGAATACCAATCATTTACATTGGATAACGGCCTGCAGGTGTTGGTACATGAAGACCCGTCCACATCATTAGCGGCGGTCAATATTTTGTACAACGTTGGCTCCCGAGATGAATCGGAACACAAAACGGGATTTGCTCACTTGTTTGAACATTTGATGTTTGGGGGATCTAAACATATCGATTCCTACGATCAGCCCCTTCAACATGTAGGAGGCGAAAATAACGCCTTTACAACTCCAGATATAACGAATTATTATCTGACCTTGCCAGCGCCAAACCTGGAGACGGCTTTTTGGCTGGAGTCGGACCGTATGCTAAGCCTATCGTTCGACCCCCAGGTCCTGGAGGTACAGCGCAAAGTGGTCATAGAGGAATTTAAGCAGCGTTACCTGAACCAGCCCTATGGTGATGTATGGTTGAAGCTACGGCCCATAGCCTATCAACTTCATCCCTACAGGTGGGCCACTATTGGCAAGGATATAAGCCATATTGAGAACGCTACCATGCAGGACGTACGGGATTTCTTTAAGAAGTTTTACCATCCAGCTAATGCCATTCTAGTAGTGGCCGGTAATGTGAAGTACCAGCAAGTTTGCCAGCTGGCGGGTAAATGGTTTGGAGGAATTAAAGCGGGTCCGGCTTACCGGAGAGATCTTCCTCAGGAACCGATCCAATCGGAGTCCAGAATCATCAAGGTAAGCGCTGATGTACCCTTAGATGCCTTCTATCAAGTATATCATATTCCACCGCGTTTTACAGAAAGCTATCACCAGGCCGACCTGATTAGCGATATTTTAGGACGTGGTAAGTCCTCAAAGCTCTACCAGACCCTAGTGAAAGAACGCCAGATGTTTAGTGCAATTTCAAGTTATATAACCGGGTCATTAGATCCAGGTTTGATGGTGATCCAGGGCCAGCTTCTTGAAGGATTCAGTTGTGATCAAGGACATCGGGCGGTGCGAGAGATCATTGATGAAATGTTAACCACAGAAGTTACGGAAGAAGAACTTCAAAAAGTAAAAAACCAAGCGGAGTCCAGCCTGGTGTTCGGTAAAGTCCCTCTTTTAAACCGGGCCATGAACCTCGCATTGGGCGCGTTGGTAGGCGATGCTGACTATATCAATAAGGAGGACACCATAATTCAGGACATTAAAGCGGAAGATATTATGGCCTTAGCACCTCAAATCCTACGAGAGAACAACAGTACCACCATGTATTACCAAAAACAATCGTAAATGAAGAGTATTAGAATAGGTCAGGGTTACGATGTACATAAGCTGGAGCCCGGGCGTCCTTTTTGGCTGGGAGGCATAGAAGTCCCCCACAACCAGGGTGCGGTAGGACACTCAGATGCTGATGTTTTGATCCACGTGATTTGCGACGCCCTCTTGGGTGCTTCCAGTCAGCGGGATATCGGGTTTCACTTTCCGGATACGGATCCACAGTATAAAGGAATCGACAGTAAGCTATTGCTAAAAGAAGTGTTAGATAAAGTTCACCATGCGGGCTACCAGATAGGAAACATTGACGCAACCGTTTGTTTGCAAGCCCCTAAAATTAGCAAGTTGGTACCGCAAATGGCCCAATGCCTGTCCCAGATAATTGGCATACCGGTTGGCGATATCAGCATTAAAGCCACTACTACGGAGCGACTGGGGTTTGTGGGTAAAGAAGAAGGAGTAAGCGCTTTGGCTGTTGTGCTGATCTTCAAAGATTGATGGATCCACAGATCAGAATTACCGGCGACGGTTCTACTACCCTATATGCTCCGGATCTTGATGAGACCTATCATTCTATGAACGGTGCCATCAAGGAATCTCAACATGTCTTTATGGAGCAGGGTTTAGAGTATTATGTAGGTCAAGCCTCCAAATCCCCAGTTACCATATTGGAGATAGGGTTGGGCACAGGTCTTAATGCCTGGCTCAGTTGGCACTTTGCCGACAACCGGCAGGTGACCCTACAGTATACTTCATTGGATCCTTTTCCCCTGGAGCCCCATATTTTGAAAGAACTAAATTACTCTTCTATCATTAGCTTACCAGGACAACCGGTTTCCTTTGATCGCATTCATGAAATTGCCTGGGAACAGGCCCAACCTTTGAGTGATTACTTTACCTTGTACAAGGTTCCACAAAGAATTCAGGACTTTCAAGAAACGGGGACTTTTGACGTGGTTTATTTTGATGCTTTTGCGCCCAATAAACAGCCGGAGATATGGGAAAAAGAGGTGCTGGAAAAAGTTAAGTCGCTCATGGAACCCGGCTCCTGTTTGGTCACTTATTGTGCACAGGGACAGTTCAAAAGAAACCTGCAATCGCTGGGCTTTGAAGTAAGCACCCTTCCGGGCCCTCCCGGAAAAAAAGAAATGACCCGGGCGGTTTTACCTTAATGCCCGTCTTTCTGAAGCGCCTTCAATACCTTCCTGCCTCGAGCTTTAAATCCTGGGCTTCCAAAAGGGTATTGGTCCTCTATCAACATCCTTAATTCAGTGGCCAGCTCTGGTATATCCTTGGTCAGATTAAACAGGACGGTCATGGAAAATACTTTAACCGCCACCGGTTCCTCCGAAGATGCTAAATATTGAAAACATTGGTCGGCTGCATGCCCCCATAAATGTTCCGGGATCTTGTGATTTTGCAAGAGACGCAAGGCATTTCTCTTATAAGCCACCGATAAGTTGGGATGAAGGACTTTTACCATATCCGGAATCCGTTCCACAACCCATGGCATACGCACCTGTTCAACGGACAGAATAATCAGACCAGCGCGTTGATTCAGGCGATAGTCGTGGGAGTGATGGTTCAAAAAGATGTTCATCAACAGATTGAACCGATCTTTACTGGTACAAACATAGTCCCTGACTTCAGCTGTCCATTCAGGGGTAGGTTGTTTCAGAAGCTCTTTTGCCAGATCCACCTTATTCTAGAGATTCTTCAGGATATCTGGCAATTGCTCCCTGGCTTCTTTTAAAGCTTCTGCATTTTCAGGAGCGGCATTAGGTACGTCCCTGGTTCTCAGGAATATCTTTTTCATAGCGGTATGGATTAATACGAGCTGTTTGGTAAATTACCAAAACAACCTGGGAAAAGAAACTCTAAATGAAAAGCCCTATTAACAATTGCCATACTGACTTTCCCGCACTACAACGGCTGGTTAACGATCGTACTCTGGTGTTTCTGGATGGTCCGGGAGGAAGTCAGGTGCCGCAACAGGTCATTAATGCGATATCAGAATATTATCAGCAAAGTAACGCCAATACCCACGGTCATTTTGTTACTACTTGGGAAACAGATTTGGTTATAAAACAGGCCCGTGAGCACATGGCGGCTTTTTTAGGTGCTGAAGGCCCACAGACCATCAGTTTTGGCCAGAATATGACCTCACTGAACTATTCATTGAGCAAAGCTCTGGCCCGACATCTGCAACCTGGTCAGGAAATTCTGATCACCCAGCTTGATCACGAGGCGAATCGCGGGCCCTGGCTACGCCTACAGGAGCAGGGATTTACAGTAAAAGAAGTAGGGCTAAAGGACGATGGCACCTTGGACTATGAGGACTTTAAAGAAAAGATAGGTCCGCAAACGGGGTTGGTAGCTGTGGGGTATGCTTCAAACGCGCTGGGCACTGTTAATGATCTGCCCAAAATCACAGAGTGGTGCCGACAGCACCAAGCCATGCTTTTGGTAGACGCCGTGCATTATGCCCCGCATTTCAAGATCGACGTAAAGCGTTTGAGATGTGATTTTTTGCTCTGTTCGGCTTACAAGTTTTACGGCCCTCATGTAGGGATCTTATACAGCAGACCCGAACTGTTGGACCAGCTTGATACTGATCGGCTGCGCACGCAAGATCAAATTGCACCCTATAAAATTGAAACAGGAACCTTAAATCATGCGGCATTGGCAGGTGTAACGGCAGCCGTTCGGTATTTGGCAGGATTTGGTGAGGGCCCCACCTTAACGGAGCAGCTGCAGGATGCTTTTACAACCATACAGCAACACGAGTTTCAATTGACACAACAACTGTATCGGGGGTTAGAAGAGATAAGAGGTTTACAAATCGTCGGCCCGCCCTTAGATCCTCAACACCACACCCCAACCTTGTCGTTTACCTTGGAAGGTTACACACCGGAACAGGTATGCCGGGAACTGGGCAACAGGAATATTTGTGCCTGGGATGGACATTTTTATGCTCTCAGGGCTATTGAAGTAATGGGATTATTGGCTCAGGGAGGTGTTACCAGATTGGGGATCTCCATGTATACTACAAAAGAGGATATTGAATACACTATAAAGTGCGTAACTGATTTGACGGTAAATAAGGCTGCGGTTTAGGTAATAGATGAGTTACAATCTCACTATTTGTTTAGTCCTCGTTGTAAGCGAGGATTTGTAACCAATCAAAATTCGAATCCTAATAAAACTAAAAACTGGTCCTCGTCTCCAGACCAGGACTTGCCCAATCATCGCGTTTACAACATATAAAAAAACCTATTCCTGAATTGCGAAATTCCGAACGAGACTAATAGCCGAGCAAAATCCACTCTACTATGAACACTGACTCAAGTTTTGTAGTATCTTTATTTTATGGCGTTTGTCAATCTATCCATGAAATACCTGTTGGTCATTTGTTTGTTTATTATGCACATGGAATCTATGGCGCAAAAGGATTCCTCTATTACCATTCCTTTCATTTCTGCCAATATCCAGATTGTGCCTTTAAATGCTGAGGGATTCTTGATTGTAGATTACAGTGGTCCCCAAATAAACCAGGATCAATTGGCTCTGGCGATCATGCATTACGACATGGACCTTCAACAGCGATGGAAGAATGTACTTCCGGTCACCCGGGGATTGCAGCTTCAACATTATCAAGTACTGGAAGGATTTTTATTTATCGCTTTTAGCGACGGCAAACGTAAATATCTGGAAATGTACCGGGTTGACCTGCATCAAGGGCATTTTCAAAAGTCCCAATACTTGTTTTCCAATAGCTTTTCTCTAGATCATATCGCTGCTTCGGGTGCCAAGCTTTGGGTATCCGGAATCATGTCGAATCAAGGGGTGCTATTTTATTTGGATGAGTCGAAAAACCAGGCCCATATATTACCTACGGCTTATAGCGCCAAGGTAAATGCTATCCGAGAGTTAGAGTATCATAAAGAAAGTGGAAAATTGAGTTTTTTATTGCTTACAGAGATCGGCAAGCAACAATCCTTCGTGTTACGCAGTTTGCAAAGCAGCAAAAACCAGGTTGTTGAAAATCTTGAATTGGTACCACCACCTGGATTGCAATTAACTCAAGCCCGCTATCGGACATATGAGGATCATCAGTACATACTGGGTACCAGTTTTAAGAAAGACCCGGAACAGGCCATTGGTATTTTTCTCTATAAAATAAAGGATGGGGAGGTGGTAGCCAAGCACTTTCAATTGTTCAAAGAAACTCCTCAATATTCGGATTTTACGTTCTGGCGGGGACCTGAGAATGCCCCTGAGCAGCGCTCAAAAAAAGCAGGTAATCACGTGTTGATCGATGAGGTGCTTTTTTATCAATCCTCCATAGTCATATCCTTAGATATACTGGAAAAACAATATCAGGCCAAAGGGGCTTTGCACCAGGAGATGGAGCGCAATCAATTAGTGACCAACCTCGATCAGGATCAATACGGACGACGCGCTCTGGATCAATCCGGGGATGAAAATCAAACGGCAGAGGATCGTATCAACCGTAGATCGGCTACTGATATTCTGCAATACCGTTACCGAAACGCCTTGGTGGCACAACCTACTTTCCAGGGTCTTGGCCTGGAGCGAAATATTACCTTTACCTTTGACCGTCAACTTAAATTTCAAAACTGCAGGGGGGTGAAAACCAGCAAGCCGGAATTGACATATTTAGGTGAGCCCAATAGTTTTGCAGCACCATCGGGAATCCGACAACTCTATGACCAGGGCGATGCCTATTACACCTGGATCTACTTGCCTAAAGAAGGAACCACTGAGGGTTTCAGGTTAATCGAACACAGCTCCTCCAACTCTAAAATGATCCGTTTATCCGCCACAGAGGTGATGACTGCTCAAATGGATCAACAGCCAGCTGGTTACTTGTTGCACTTAAAGAAGGCTCCCCTGGTTCCCCAGGCTACTGATCAGCAATAATGTTATCTTGAATTAGGGATTTGATGTAAGGCTTGATCTCTTCCGCATTGGGCAATGGTGGTTCCTGAGACAGGATCTCGCCGTCTCTGGTAACACTTACAAAGTATGGAAAGACATTGTTCAAATAACTTTGAGCTATTTCCGAGTCAAATCCCAGCGTGATCCTCTCATGGCTGAACATGGGGTTATCCAGCCCGTAGAACTTTCGGTTATTCATCCAATCACTTTCATTCTCCTCAATAGCCACTAGCAGTAATTTTACCTTGTCTTTTTTTAGCATGCGTTTGAAGTAAGAAATTGGCTCAAGTTCCAAATAGTTCAAATGCCCCCAGTTCGACCATAAAACCACGTACAGAGGTTTGCCACTATGATCTGTTAGCAGCTTTCGAAAACGCTCGGACTCCAGAATGGAGATCCCACCCCCCTCAACTGTGTTAAACGCCGCAAACTGCTGTTGCAAGGAGATCTTTTCTGAGAGGTCTTGAATGATCTTAGATTCCAGTTTGGTGGCCTTCAAAACAGTGTATTGGTCCCAGAAGGTGGAATCATATAGAATTTTCCTAAGGTCGATCTTCCCGGGCTCTTTGCCGAAGAATTCCTCAGGGTGGTCTGTGATAATATTGTTGGAGATCATTTCAATATGCGATTTGTGCCGCAGGGTATCTAACACCACACTGTTGGAGTCTACCGTAGCATGGAATACATTGACATCGCTGGTCAATCGATCGATGAAATATTTGTTTTTGAAATTCTTGAAGGTGACGGTTTTCCTAATCACCGAGTAGACGCTGTCCCGGGCTCCGCTTTTTTGCTTCAATTCCTCTATCTCAGCTTTGATGAAGGCCAAATCCTTTTTTAGGATGTACAACCTTCCCTGATACCAGGTTTGTGGTCGATGACCAATGGGCCGATTATCTTCAAAGTCGACCACATAGACTTTTTCATTCCCCAAATTGCTGGTATCAATAACTTGGAACTGGTATTGGAGCAAAGGTCCGGAAAGGGGATTGTGGTAGGCAAAGTCCGTAAAGTCGTTGGTCCACAGGAAGTTCAAGGATATGGCCGGATGAAAGATCTTGGCATTTTCCGTGAAGTCAAAACTGCGTCGGAGCTGATTGATCCCGAAAGATAATCTTTCATCAGGTATCTCTCGTTTGTCAAATTCGTTTTTGGGGCTGTAAACATCTACTGCAGCTTCAATAAGCCGCACATAATTATTATTCTCACTGCAATAGTGGCGGTAAAAGGTATTTAAACGATAGGACTTCTTGGGGTAATTCTTAGGTACTTTATTCAGGGCCTGCTGGACTAACTTGCGTGCTCGATTGGCGTTCTTCTTCCTGGCTCTAGCCGTAATGATCACCAGTTCCGAAAGGTTGGTGATGGCAGGTTCAAGACGCACGGTAATATTGGTGGTCTGGATCAATGAAGCCAGGGGGAAGCGCTGAGTCACATAACCGATACTGGAAAAGCTTAAAGTGTTGTCGTTAGTAGCCAAAGAGGCGGGTATTTTTATCTCAAAAGCCCCGTCAGCGTTGCTACTGGTACCCAGCGGTGTGCCTGTGATCCAGATATTGACGTACGACAATGAGCTGCCGGAGGGCTGGTCTTTAACCACGCCGGTAACGGTGTGAATTTGTGCTGGTAAAATCCCAGTAATAATCCCCAACATTCCTGTCAACATCCACTTGGGCCAACCCATAATTCAGGCAGTTTATTTTTCCCGTGGAGGTGTAATCATAATATGTGCCCGGTGTGTTCCGGGGTCCATTATCCAGGGCTCGCCGGGGGCTCTGGGCTTAGGAGGCAATCCGGTGCTGGCTGGTGTAGC
>JAOTYN010000409.1 GCA_029861825.1 Cyclobacteriaceae bacterium | reverse complement strand
TGCAGGCGGATCAGCTGAGTGCCCAGGGTATCAGCCAGAGCTTGAGCCAATTCTGTTTTGCCCACCCCTGCCGGGCCTTCTACCAAAAGGGGTCGTTCCAACTGACTCATCAAAAACACAATAGTGGCCAGTTCCCGGTCAATTATATAATGTTGTTCTTTAAAACCGGCTTCAATTGATTCAATATCGGGCATGCGCTCCATAAACAGCCAGGATCATTCTCTAGGTTTTTTGCCAAAGAGGCGCAAAATGGCATTCCAAATCATGGAAAAGAAGAGCGGCAGGGCCTTAATAGGTTTAGCCTCTGCAGGGGGTGGTGGGGCGCCATCGGTGGGCTCAGCAGCCGCTTGCAGTTGGCCTCTGAAATTAGCCACAAACTGCTTGAACACCTGATCGGAAACGTCCACGATCATCCGGGACCCAAACTGGGCCAGCTTCCCAGTGATGCTAACTTCCATATTGTTGGTAACCTCAGTAGTATTGTCGCCATTGTCCACCAGTTTTCCCGCCAGCACCATGTTGGCGCTGCCTTTACCTTTAGTATCCACTCCTTTCCCCAGGATCTCCATAGTATGGGTAGTTTGATCTACTTTCTCCATAGTGATCTGCCCATTAAAACTGCTCACCACCGGACCGATCTTCATACTCACTGTCCCCTTATAGTTTTTTTCATCGATGGTTTCCGTTAGTTGCGCACCCGGGACGCAGGTCACAATCTTTTGGGGATCACTAAGAAAATCCCACACCTCGTTTATAGGCCTTTCAATTTTAAAGGTCTTATCAATATTCGCTTTCATAAATCAATCTTCTTTACAGGGCTCCTTTCTCTTTCAATATCTTCCATACCTTGGGCGCGGTAATGGGTATTTCCATATGGGTGACTCCCAGGTGGGACAAAGCATCTACCACCGCATTGACAATTGCGGGAGGTGCCCCCACCGTTGGAGACTCGCCTACTCCTTTTGCACCAATAGGATGATGCGGAGAGGGAGTCACCGTGTGCCCAGTTTCCCAGCTGGGGGACTCCACTGCTGTCGGTACCAGATAGTCCATAAAAGTTCCGTTCAATATATTACCTTCCTCATCATAAATCAATTCCTCATACAATGCTGGAGCCAGTCCTTGGGTTAAACCGCCGTGAACCTGCCCCTGAACGATCATAGGATTGATAATGTGCCCGCAATCATCGATGGCCACAAAACGCCTTACTTTCACCTCGCCAGTCTCCTTGTCGATATCTACTACACAGATATAGGCTCCAGAAGGGAAAGTCAAGTTGGGCGGATCGTAATAATGAGTGGCCTCAAATCCCGCCTCCATACCCTGGGGGTGGTTGGTATAAGCTGCAAATACGATCTCCTGAATAGTTTTAGCCTTGTCAGGCGCTCCTTTCACAAAGAACTTGCCGGGCTCCCACTCCAGGTCCTCTTCCGAAACCTCCAGCAGATAAGCGGCAATCTTTTTAGCTTTTTCCCTCAACTTGCGGGAAGCGATAGCGGCAGCGGCTCCTGCGGTGGGTGTACTACGACTGGCATAAGTTCCTAATCCGTAGGGAGCGGTATCGGTATCGCCTTCCTCCACTTGAATATGTTCAGCGGGAATACCTAACTCCTCCGCCACGATTTGAGCATAAGTGGTCTCATGTCCCTGACCTTGGCTCTTAGTACCAAAGCGGGCAATAGCCTTTCCGGTAGGATGCACCCGGATCTCTGCGCTGTCGAACATCTTGATACCCAGTATGTCAAATTCCCGGGAAGGGCCTGCGCCCACGATCTCCGTGAAGGTACTGATCCCAATACCCATAAGTTCGCCCCGAGCCCGTTTCTCTGCCTGCTCTTTGCGCAGATCATCGTAACCGACTACCTCCATGGCCTTTTGCAAACCCTGGTGGTAATCACCGCTATCGTATTCCCAGCCCAATGCCGACTTGTAGGGAAATTGATCTTTGTTGATGAAATTATCGAACCGCAGTTGGGCAGGGTCTTTATTAATTTCTTGTGCATAGCAATCGGTTATACGCTCGATGGCATGAACTGCCTCCGTCACCCGGAAGCTGCAACGATAAGCGACACCTCCCGGAGGTTTGTTGGTATAAACCGCGTCGGCCTCCGCATAACTATGACCATAGTCATAAGATCCTGTACAGATGGAAAATAGTCCGGTGGGAAACTTTGAAGGATTGGCTGCGGCATCGGTATATCCGTGATCACAAAGTAATTTGAAGCGGGTGGCTAAAATCTTACCGTCCTTTGTTCCGGCCATTTCTGCGGTGATATGATAATCACGGGCAAAACTGTCGGCCTGCAGGTTTTCACTGCGATCCTCGATCCACTTAACGGGTTTTCCTATTAGGAATGAAGCGGCAATAGCAATCACATATCCCGGATAGACCGGCACTTTCCCTCCAAATCCTCCGCCTATGTCCGGTGAAATTACCCGCACTTTTTCTTCTGTCAAACCCACATGCCCCGCTACCAAGGCTATCACGGTCCGGATGGCGTGAGGGGCCTGAGTGGTCATGTACATGGTCAGGTGATTGTTGACCTTATCGTAATTGGCCACACAACCGCAGGTCTCAATTGAAGCTACATGGATCCTGGGGATATGCATTTGTTCCTTTACTTTTACCTCAGCATCATCAAAAATGCGATCTGTGGCTTCTTTGTCACCGGCCTCCCAATGCCAAATGTGGTTGTCCGTTTTCCCTTCCTTATCGATTCGCAATACCGGGGCATCAGCCTCCATGGCCTTGTAGGGATCCATTACGGGCTGCATAGGTTCATATTCTACCTCAACCAGTTCCACGGCATCAGCAGCGATGTACCTTTCGGTAGCAATTACCGCGGCAACCTCCTGCGACTGATACATTACTGTATCCACCGGCAACACCATCTGGGTGTCCGACATTAGAGTGGGCATCCAGTGCAAGTTGTACTGTTCAAGGTCCTTTCCGGTTATTACCGCCAGTACACCGGGCAAAGCCATGGCTTTTTCTATGTTAATGTTGGTGATTTTGGCATAGGCAAATGGACTTCGTACGATGTCCATATAGAGCATCTCTGGCAATTTTATGTCGTCGACATATTGTCCCTTGCCCTGGATAAATCGAGCGTCTTCTTTTCGGCGCATGGAGTGACCCATACCTCCTATTTCTTTGGATGTTTTACACTGTATCATAATTTCAATTGGGTCAAATTTTAAACGAACTCGGGATCAGTGACAGGAAGTTCATCTCCCCGCATTTTAGCGGCTGCATATTGAATGGCTCTAACAATATTGTTATATCCGGTACATCGGCAAAGATTGCCGGATATACCCCAGCGGATCTCTTCCTCGGTGGGGTTAGGATTCTTCTCCAAAAGCTCCACCGCCCGCATCAGCATACCAGGCGTGCAGAACCCACAGTGCAAACCATGAGTTTCTTTAAATCCTTCCTGCAGCGGATGCAGTCCATCAGCAGCTAAACCCTCTACAGTGGCGATGTTTTTGCCATTTACCTGTACGGCAAACACCGTGCAGGATTTTATCGATTTGCCGTCGAGCAAGATGGTACAGGCCCCGCAATTTGAAGTATCACAACCTATATGAGTACCGGTAAGACTCAGGTTCTCCCTTATAAGATGTACCAGGAGCAACCGCGGATCAACTTCCAGTGTATGCTCAACCCCATTGACTGTTACTGTTATTTCTTTCATAATGCTATATGGTTTAAGATTGAGCCCTTTCCAGAGCCACATTTAAGGTTCTTTTGGTCAGTACGGCCACCATTGCACGCTTGTATTCTTCATCTCCTCGTAAGTCGGCCGAAGGGCTGCAGTCTTCACTAGCGGCCTGACCAGCCTGGGCCATAAGGTCTTCACTTATAGCCTGTCCTGTAAGTAGTTGTTCACTGCGTTGGGCTCGCATAGGTGCATAATTGACATTAGTTAACCCGAT
>JAOTYN010000043.1 GCA_029861825.1 Cyclobacteriaceae bacterium | reverse complement strand
TTTGCGCATTTTCAATGGGAGGAGCCCTTTTTACCCGGATAAAAACCACCTTCATCATCAGTTGCTTACCCTGGGATTATCGCAGATCAAAGTACTGGGCTTGTTGATTGTTTTTAATCTAATGGTCTTCGGATTCAATTATTTTAACGCGGAAATGGGCAATAATATGCTTATTGGCATTACTGCAATAGCCATAGTTTTGGTAATGATCACGGTTCAAATAATGTTAAAAGCCCGCAAGCTCAATGTTTAAAAGTCTGCTTACCCCCATCCTGCTTTTGACGTTCTTGACCTGCCCCGGGCAGGTACCTGCGGAATTAGTTCCGGTCCAGGACTTGCAAAAACATTGGCTCACAGTGGATCGCAGTGGAGAGCGTTATGTCCCTCATGTGGCTGGAACAGCTCTAAACTATCCGGTCATTGGTATGCTCATCAACACCAGCGCGGAAGCGGGCTTAATATTAGAATGTTGCTTTTCCGGTGGCACTGCCGTTTTTATTAACAACCGCATTGTGGATCGCACCAACACGCGGATTTGCCGGTATTTGAATATCGACAGTTTGGCTGAAGTGTACGCTGCTGACGAGATCTTTATTAGCTTTTACGCTGACCAACTGGATCCAGCTACACTCAAAACGACCTTGCTTGCTGAGCAACAAGTAATACCAGGAAAGGTACAGGAAGACAATACGGCTCAGGTGAAAAAAAGGGTTTCCAACGAATTTGCGAATTTTTTTATCCTGGCAGTACTGTTCATATCGGGTTTCTACGCCTTTTTGATCAATCAATTTCCCAGAGCCTACCGGGATTTTTTTAATTTTTCAAAAGCATTTTCACCCTCTCTAAAAGAGGAGAAGGTATTGGCTCAGCGGACTATGAACACAGCTAATGCCCTGTTCATGTGGGGGCACAGTATGGTAATTTCTCTGGTTATATTAGTGTTTTGGAAGATCCTGGGGGGGATTCCGGATGTGTTCCAATTCATTTCCCTGCAGACAATAAAATCCTCTTTTATTAGCTGGCTGGTCTTTGCGCTTTTGGTCTTTGTGACTATTGGTCTTAAATACGTATTGATCAGAACGCTTTGCTCCTTGCTGAATTTTGAAAAAATAGCGCAAATCCATTTCTTTGATTTCATCAGGTTAAGTATGATTTTTGCCAGTTTCACCTTAATCGTCTTGACCATCATATTCTTTATTCGCTTCGACTACCAGTTGATGCCTTTCACCATAGTTCTTTACGCTTTCATGGCCTTTTTGGTAGTTCGTATGGGTATAGTATTATTAAAATTAATTGCTGGAAGTACGTTTAGAAAAATACATTTAATTTCGTACCTTTGCACCACCGAAATCTTACCTCTGCTTATCGGGATTAGAATATTTTTCTAAAGGAGGTGAAGAACGACTTAGTTAGTTAAAAGACGGAGTGTAGAGATGAATAAAAATCTAGACAAAGTGACGAGCATTTTGGTTTCCCAACCAAAGCCTTCCAACAGAAAATCGCCTTATTACGCACTAGCTGAAAAATACAAGCTAAAAATTGACTTCCGGCCGTTTATTCAAGTAGAGCCGGTATCACTGAAGAGTTTCAGGCAGCAAAAAATAGACATCCTGGATCATACGGCGGTTATTTTCACCAGTAGAAATGCAGTTGATCATTTCTTTAACATCTGCAAGCAGCTGAAAACAGAAATGCCAGCCGATATGAAGTACTTTTGTATTTCTGAGCAAACGGCCAATTACCTGCAAAAGTACATAGTCATTCGAAAGCGAAAGATCTTTACAGGTTCCAGGACGGCTCTGGACTTGATTGAAATCTTGAAAAGCACAAAAACGAGAAGTACATTTTCCCTTGTTCCAATATTCGCAAGAACGATATTCCTAATTTTTTGAGGGAGAATGGATATGAGTATGCAGAAGCAGTAATTTATAAAACAGTAGCCAGTGACCTGTCCGATCTGGCCAATGTAAATTATGATGTTATCGCTTTTTATAGCCCTTCCGGTATCAATTCACTTTTCGTAAACTTCCCTGAATTCAAGCAAAACAAAACCAGAATTGCTGCCTTTGGACCAACCACAGCCCAGGCGGTAAAAGATGCCCAGTTGAATTTGGACATTCAGGCCCCCTTGCCCAATGCACCATCCATGACAGGAGCTCTGGAATTGTACATAAAAAAAGCCAATAAAATTTAACGTTTGCGAGTGTGGTCTCGTCTACTAATTAGACGCTACTTTTAGAGTTCAGAAATAACCGTTCAAAACGGGGAACCTAAGCTTAAAGTATTTGTTTATTATAAACTTCATGTTTATAAAAATTGTTATATTTATCCGCCGTAATCTAGTAAATATGACCAAACTCTTCTCCATTTGTGCATGTATTCTTCTGTGTGCAACTGCTGCCTACGGCCAACAAGATCCCCAGTTTAGTCAATATATGTTCAATTCGTTGTATTATAATCCTGCAGTAGCAGGAGCCAACGGATTGACTACCTTAACTGCTATTCACCGTAGCCAGTATGCGGGGTACTCAGCTACCCTTGACGACGGAGGGGCTCCCAATACTCAGGTGGTTAGTTTTAGCACACCTCTATTGAGAGCCAGCAGTGGTATCGGCCTGTATATTGTAAATGACCGGTTGGGTCCCTTAAATAACCTGGAGGCTCAGGTTTCTTACGCCTATCACCTTGCAGTGGCAGAAGACGCAAAGCTCAGTTTTGGGGTGCGTTTGGGTATTTATTCACAGTCGGTTAACGATGACGAATATCGTTGGATTGACCCGGCAGATCCATTGAATGTGTTTGGCGGTGATGCCCAAGTACGACCGGATCTGGCACTGGGTGTTCATTACCAAGCCAACAATTATCGTTTCGGGGTAGGAGTTAATCACATCCTGGAAACGGAATTCGATTTTGGCAATGATCCCACCCGTAATCCTCTGGTAAGGCATATGTATGTAACAGGTGCATATGATTATGCCATAAATTATAATTTAACATTGACTCCTTCGTTTATTGTAAAGGTCTCTGATTTTAATTCGCTTTCATTTGATGTGAATGTAATGGGGACTTACAAGGAAAGGATGTGGGCGGGCATTTCGTTTAGACAATCAGATGCCATGGTTGGCATGTTGGGATACAGTTTTCTTAAAGATAATGCGTTGAAACTCGGTTATGCATTCGACTATATTATCAAAGCCCAAGATGTTAAAGAACCTACCTCCCACGAAGTGATGTTGAGCTATACGTTGCCGGTGCCTTCCGTTGGTGGAAGGAAGATAATTCGGACCCCTCGTTTCAGGCATTAAATTTATTTCCACTCCGGAATATTATAGGCCTTTGGGGAACCGTTAGTACAGGTAAAGGTGTAAAACTAAATTGTTTATTTTTTTCCAAAATCTTACAAAGCAAAGGTTTTCATAGGTATTCCTTATGAAGGTGGCCTCATAACCTATACTTTTGGAATCGTAATAAACAGAATTAAGCGAAATACAGTTATTTAATAGAAATTATACTTTAAACTTTAAAGGTGTTATGAAAATTGTGTCTAATATGAGAACGGTTGCCTTGGTGGCGTTGGCTGCATTCACCCTCCAGGGTTGTGGGTTGTTCTTTAAGGGAAATAAGGACGACCGCGGTGAGCTGGTAGGGGTACAGGGACGTGAAGGGTTCATTATGACCATTCCTTACGGTATGGTAGCCATCCCCGCTGGTACATTCCACATGGGTCAAGCCGATCAGGATGTGGCTGCCACCCAAATCAACTATAACAAACAGATTACTATCGGACCATTCTATATGGACGATACCGAAATTACCAATAACGAGTATCGTCAATTTATGGAAGCCATGCTGGAGGACTCAGCATCCGTATTAGGAGAAGACTTTGTCATGGAGGAGCTATATCCCGATACTACGGTATGGGTTAGAGACTTTGCCCACCATATGGGTGATCCTCTTATGATCTATTACTACGCACACCCGGCGTTCGACGACTATCCAGTGGTTGGAGTAGACTGGGAAGCTGCAAAATATTTTTCACAGTGGCGTACTGATTATCTCAACTCCTACCGAGTAGGTGTTGGTGATTTCATTATGCCCAACTTTAGACTGCCTTCTGAAGCAGAATGGGAATATGCCGCCCGTGGAGGTCGGGATTTAGCAAAATACCCTTGGGGTAATCCTTATATCAGGAACTCTAAAGGTTGTATGCTGGCCAATTTTAAAACCGGACGGGGTAACTACTATGATGACGGATTCGCTTATACCGCTCCCGTATCATCATATTTTGCCAATGACTACGGATTATATGATATGTCCGGTAATGTGTCAGAATGGTGCGAGGATGCTTTTAATCCCGCTGCAGTACCTGTAGTTTGGGATCTTAACCCCACTTACTTCGACGAAAGTGAACCTCGCAAGGTGATTCGCGGAGGTTCTTGGAAAGACGTTGCCTATTATCTGGAGACCGGAACTCGCTCTTATGAGTTCAAGGATTCGGCTACGGCTTTCATCGGATTCCGTTGTGCTATGACCAACTTAGGTCGTTCATCTGGCGAAGAATTCAACTAGTCGTTAAAAGCAGCCTAGCGAGATTTTCATAACATCACAAGACATTTTTTTGGATTTCAAACTTTAAATTTTAGTAAAATGAGCAAAAGAAAAGGTGGATTTGTCGAGCTGTTTTACAGTTCAATAATGCCTAAAATCTACGGGATTGGTGCTTCCATCGTAATCTTGGGAGCGCTGTTCAAAATTAACCATTACCCCGGTGCTGACTTGATGCTGGTAATTGGTCTGACTACAGAAGCTATTATCTTCTTCTTCAGTGCCTTTGAACCTAAGCACAAAGAGCCGGATTGGGCCAAAGTTTACCCTGAATTGGATGATGAATTTGAGGGTGAAGGCTTAATCGCTGCCGGAGAAAATGGATCTGTTACCAAGCAATTAGATCACTTGCTGGAAAGCGCTAAGATCGGTCCTGAATTGATTGACAGTTTAGGTAAAGGATTCAATAATCTTTCCGACTCTGTGTCGCAAATGTCTGACTTAAGTGACGCCGCGGTGGCTACTGACGAGTATGCGCAGAATGTAAAGTCTGCTTCATCCTCATTAGTAGATATGAACCGCTCTTACGGTGCCACTATTGACGCAATGGCCGAGATGACCACTGCTTCAGAAGATGCCAGACAATATCATGAGCAAGTACAAAGTGTAACTAAGAATTTGGGTGCATTGAATGCTGTCTATGAGATGGAATTGCAAGATGCTAACAACCATCTTAAAGCCATGAACAAGTTCTATGCTAATATATCTACTGCAATGGATAGCATGGCCGAGGCTTCACAGCAGTCTGAGCAATTCAAGTCTCAGTTGTCTACCTTAACTGGCAACCTCACCAGGTTGAATTCAGTTTATGGTAACATGTTAACTGCCATGAAAGGATAGTTTTTACAAATCATTGTTGAACAGGTAAAGTAAAAATATACAAAGATGGCAGGAGTTAAAGAAACCCCCCGGCAAAAGATGATCGGGATGATGTACCTGGTACTTACAGCTTTGCTTGCTTTGAACGTAAGTAATACAGTATTGGAAAAGTTTCTCTTTATGAACAGAACCATGGAGCAATCCGTGGACGACGGAGGAGAAAAGAATGGAGGTACTGTTGCACGTATAGAAAGTACAGTAAAAGAATCAGGTGAAAGAGCTAAAGATTTAGCCGTGTTGACTACTGCTCAGGAAGTGCGCATCGAAACTTCGAAAGTATTAGCCACTCTAGATGAACTCAAAAAGAGGATGATCGAAGAGACTGGTAGTTACGAAGAGGATGGCATTACTCCCAAGGGTATCAAAAACATGGAAAAAATTGCCCATATGATGATCAAGCAGGGTGAAGGTAAAAAGTTGCAGGGTTTATTGAACGACTATACCACATTCTTGACAGGTAAAACCGGTCATGAATACGGTGACTTGGCCCTAGATGGTAAGGACCATCCGATTTTCAAGCAAGATAAGAATGCTAGAAAAAGGGACTTTGCCACCTTGCAGTTTGACCAGACTCCTATGGTAGCCGGATTGGCCACTATCAGTCAGTTCCAAACTGAGATCATCAGTAGGGAAACCGATGCCTTAGAAGAATTGGCCCGTCAAGTCGGTGCTGAAGATTTGAAATTTGACCAGATCAACCTGGTAGCCTTACCTAATTCAAGGGTAGTAGCTGCCGGTGCCAAGTATGAAGCGGACCTGTTTATCGCTGCTTCATCATCTGCTGCTGAAAACCCCGCCATGACCTTTAATGGCAAGGAGATCGAGGTAATAAGCGGAAAAGGTAAGATCGCATTCACCGCTTCCGGTGGAGGTTATGATAAAGATGGTATCGCGAAGAAGTCTTATATAGCCACTGTGGAATTGAAAGACAGTGTATATAGAGATACTATAGAATATTTTGTAGCTAAGCCCGTAATACAAGTACAATCTGCCTCTGTGCAGGCCCTGTACTTGAATTGTGGAAATGAGCTGCAGATTAACTGCCCACAACTGGGTTCCGCTTACAGCCCTAGCTTTACGGCTTCTGGGGCACAGACTATAAGAGGCGCAAAAACCGGTCAAATTACCGTGGTGCCAAACGCCGCAGAAGTAAAGTTAAATGTGTATAATAGCGGAAACCTTTTAGGAACGGAAAACTTCAGAGTTAAACGTATACCTAAGCCTACTATTAAATTGTACAATAGAGGTAAAGAAGTAAACGTTAAACAAGGAGAGAACATCAGTGCATTGCGTCAGATAAATATCAAGGCTATTCCCGATGAGAGTTTCAAAACTTTCTTGCCTAAAGATGCTCGTTATCGAGTAACCGGATGGGAGCTTACTTTAGCTCGTGGAAAACGCCCGGTAGCCCCTCCAGCCAAAGTGACTAAAGAGTCTATGGCCGTAGGTAATATGATGCAGAAAGCTAAGCCTGGTGACCGTATTGTGGTAGAAGTGAAGCGAGTATCTCGAATGAACTTCCAAGGTAAGACCGAGAATGTAAATGTGGGTAACGTATTTTTTAACGTTCCACTGAATTAATAAATAGGTGATATGAAGCAATTAAGTTATGTACTCGTGTTGGTTTTCTTAGCGGCTTTGGGCGCTAGTAGCCCTGTGCAAGCTCAGGAAACAGCGAATTATGTAAATCATAATTCCACGGCGGGAATCCCCGATTACGACATCATGTATAAGAAAAAACTATGGCGTCGTATGGACTTGAAGGAAAAGCAAAACCGATCCTTCTTCGCTTACAACAATGAGATCACTAAGATCATTATTGAAGCGGTGAATGCTGGTGTGTTGTTCCCTTACAAGAACGATTCCCTTCTAACCAGAATGTCCAAGGAGGAATTCTTGGAAAACCTTAAGATGCCTGCTTACGGCGGTGATGAACTGACCGAAGAAGAAAAGGCCATGGGTTTTTCCGAGGATGACGGCTGGGGCGATGAAGGCGCCGGCTGGGAAGACGAAGGTGATAGTGGCTGGGGTGATGAAGAAAGCAAAGAGGATGCGGCTACCGAGGCTACATCTACCGATTTCTTCTTCCCGAGTGATATCTCAGTATTGGAAATCGTGGAGGACTGGTTGTTTGACAAAAGACGCAGTCGTTTATTCTACGATATCCAGAGTATCAAGCTGATATTGCCTGCTGAGAAATTCCCGGAAACTGGACTGCAGCGAGAAGTAGCTACTTTCAAATATAAAGATTTGGAGAAGCTTTTCCGCAGCATGCCCGAAGAGGCACTTTGGTTTAATCCTCAAAACAGTGCTGAGCACAAAAACCTGGCAGATGCATTTTTGCTGAGGTTGTTCAGTGCCCGTTTGATCAAAGTAGCAAACCCTGAGGATTCTTATATTTCAGATATCTATAATTCTAGTCCCAAAGACGGATTAATTGCTTCACAAAGGATAGAGCAGGAGCTCTTGGAATTGGAACACGAACTTTGGGAATACTAATTTTTGCTCATTTAGATTATATATAGATGCAATAAAGGAGGTCGTCATTTGGCGCCTCCTTTTTTTATGGGCCGACGGTACACGAACATGCGTCTCTATGATTCTACATTCGTGGGTACCTGTAAAAACAGCGTAGAGCCACATTCTATGCCAATTCAGGCAACATTACCAGCCACTGCCAGCTACATTCCCTTAAAATACTCCCGGATCTTTTGAGCTTTGGCAATTCCTACCACTACCGCCAGGTCGTTCTCCCTGGCCGCTTTGATCTTCTTTATGGATTTGAATTTTCGCAACAAGCGGTTAGCACTTTGTTCTCCAATGCCGGGGATCTCCTCCAATTCCGTTCCAAAACTCTTACGACTGCGTTGGTTGCGGTGAAAGGTTATGGCGAAGCGGTGGGCTTCATCTCTCAGATGCTGTAATAATCTTAACGATGGAGATTTCTTGTCGATATATACCGGGTACTGATCATGGGGGAAGTAAATTTCTTCCAGCCTTTTAGCAATGCCGATTATGGGAATGGTTCCGTATAAGCCAATCTCTTTTAGGGCCTGACAAGCAGCGTTTAACTGTCCCTTACCTCCGTCAATCACGATCAGATGGGGCAAGGGTTTGTCTTCCTTGAGCAACCGTTTGTAGCGGCGCAGGGTAACTTCATTCATGGAGGCAAAATCATCCGGGCCCTCCACGGTTTTTATATTATAATGACGGTACTCTTTTTTAGCGGGTTTACCGTTGTAAAAATGTACCATGGAAGCTACCGGATAAGCTCCCTGAATATTGGAGTTGTCAAAACATTCAATTCGCCGGGGAAGGGATTTCAGACTTAGATCTTTTTGTAATATTTGCAGGATACGGTCCTTTTTGTCTTTCTCCTGCTCCTTACTTTCATAGAATTTCTTCTTGTGGTACAGGACATTCTTAAGTCCCAGATCCACCAGTTTCTTTTTATCGCCGATCTTAGGCACCATAACCGATACTTCTTCCAGATCTAGCTGCAAAGGGATGTTAACCAATACTTCCCGGGACTTACTTTTGTAGCGCTGTCTTAACTCAAACAATACCCGAGGTAAAACTTCCTCATCCGGCTCGTCCAGTTTCTTTCTGATTTCAGAGGATTGACTCAGTTCAATGGCTCCATTACGGATCTTCATGTAGTTGATGAAGAATAATTTTTCATCGGAATAAATACAGCACACATCCACCTCACTCATCTTGGGATTAACAATAGTGGTACGTGCCTGGAATTTTTCCAGCAGTTCCAGGCGTTCCTTCATCCGGTGGGCTAATTCAAAATTTAGTTCTCCCGATGCTTCCAACATTCTCTCTTTGAAATATGACTTCACCAAACCCAAACGTCCTTTTAGCACATTAACGGCCTGTTCAATATCCTGTTTGTAGACATCCTCTGATTGTAACCCTTCGCACGGTCCCTGACAATTGCCCAAATGGTACTCTAAGCATACCTTGAACTTACCTTTTCGAATGTTTTCTTCGCTGAGATTGTATTTGCAAGTGCGAATGGTGTATAATTTCCTCAACAGGTCCAACACGCTTTTCATGGCCACCACGTTCGCGTAGGGCCCGAAAAAGGTTCCCCCTTGGTAATTGTGCTTGTTGCGAATGGGAATTATCCTGGGAAAGCGCTCGTCGGGGATCCATATGTAAGGGAAGCTCTTGTCATCCTTAAGTCGGATATTGTACTTGGGCTGGTACTGTTTAATAAGATTGTTTTCCAGCAACAGGGCATCAAATTCAGAATTGACTATAGTGTATTCAATGGTGGAAACCTCCCATACCATGCGCAGGGTTTTGCGATTGGGAGCACTGGATTTATTGAAATAGCTACTGACCCTCTTTTTAAGGTCTTTGGCTTTTCCAACATATATTACTTGATGTTCTTTATCCAGAAACCGGTATACCCCGGGCTGGTTAGGCAACCTGTTTACCTGTTCTTTACTGTATGAGGGCTCAGCCATTTATTTTCTAAGCTGTTACCGGATGTCATCCACATTGGTGTTGTTTTTCGGCAGATCTACATTGAGCGAATCAGATGCAGCATTCAGATCCTGATATTGATCACAGTCGATTTCCACTGATAATCTTCGCAGTGGCCTGGGGAATGGTCCTTTCTCTATACCGGTCGACTTGTCGGTGTATATCTTTTCCATGAACGTATTCCATATGGGTCTGGCTGTTCGGGATCCTTGACCAGAAGGCCAATCACGGAAGTGTATGCTACGGTCATCTCCACCTACCCAGGCCCCCGCCACCAGGTCTTTGGTAACTCCCACAAACCAACCGTCGGAAGCATTCTGGGTAGTTCCGGTTTTTGCTCCGATCTCGTTGCCACTGCGCACTTCATAACTAAGACCCAATCCGGCACCACCTTCCTCCTCGATGGCTCCTTTTAACATATGGATCATCAGGTAAGCGGTTTCTTCGTTGATGGCTTCAAAGGTCTTGGGAGGGAACTCCTGCAGGATGTTCCCGTTCTTATCCTCTATTCGAGTTATAAAGAAAGGGGTGATGTGTGTGCCCTTATTGACGAAGGTGCTGTAAGCTCCTACCAATTCGAACAGCGAAACGTCGTTCACCCCCAAACAAAGGGCAGGGACCGCTTCCAGCTTGCTTTGGATTCCCAGACGTTCCGCCATTTTTACAACTTCTGGAGGACCTACTTTTTGCATCATACTGGCGGTAATAGAATTCACTGAATTGGACATGGCCTTGCGTATAGTCATAAGCTCGCCGGTATATTTACCCATGGCATTATCAGGGCTCCATTTACCTCCTGGTATGTCAAAAGTCACCTTGGCATCCAATAATGTAAAGCAAGGAGAGTAACCATTTTCAATGGCGGTAGTGTAGACGATGGGCTTGAAGGTAGATCCAGGCTGTCGTTTACCTTGTTTGACGTGATCGTATTTGAAATACTTGTGATTAATGCCACCTACCCAAGCCTTTATATGACCGGTATGGGGGTCTTGGGCCATAAACCCACTTTGAAGAAAGTGCTTATAGTATCGCAACGAATCAATGGAACTCATTACCGTATCAATTTCCCCACCCCATGAAAAGATGGTCATGGGCTTAGGCATATTAAGCACAATTTCTATGCTGTCATTTCCTTCACCATATTTAGACTGGAGGTTGCGGAATAATTCGGTACGCGCCATACTGGATTTCAAAAAATCTTTTATCACATAGTTATTTTCATCAACCCAGGGGTCCCGGCCATTGAGGTGTTTCACAAACCTTTCCTGCAGGGGTTTCATATTCTCGGCCATTGCTTCCTCGGCATATTGCTGCAACTTACTGTCAATGGTGGTGTAGATCTTAAGGCCATCGCCATATAAGTCGTGCCCATTAGCCTCTGCCCAATCTCTTAGGAAATTGCCGGTTACCGTGCGGAAGTAGGTGGCCAGGCCTACATTTTGGTTTTGAACTTCATAGTCTATTTCAATAGGTAAGGCAGTAATTGAATCCAGCATGTTTTCCGAAATGTATTGGTACTTGGCCATTTGTGCTAGTACTACATTTCTTCTAGTGGTGGAATTTTCAGGGTTTCGTACAGGATTGTAGAAGGAAGGGGCTTGCACTAATCCTACCAAAACGGCCGCTTCCTGTACGCTAAGACTATCGGGAGTGGTGTTAAAGAAGGTGCGGGAAGCTACCTTAATTCCAAAGGTGTTGCCTCCAAAGTCCACAGTGTTCAAGTACATGGCCAGGATCTCATCCTTGGTAAAGTTCTTTTCAAGTTCCACAGAAATGATCCACTCCTTGGATTTCTGAACAATGGTTTTTATGTCGTTATTCTTAATCACCCGCATTAAAGTACCGTCATAGTCTTCTCCCCGGGTTTGAAAAAGGTTCTTGGCCAATTGCTGTGACAAAGTACTGCCACCACCTTTTCGATTGAAGGTCACAACCCCCGCTACTGCTCGCAGAATACTCTTTGGGTCTATCCCGGAATGTTCCTCAAAGCGGATATCCTCAGTGGCTTTGAGGGCGTGCACCAAATTAGGGCTTAGGTCATCATATCGTGCCGGAGACCGGTTACTATTAGGTCTGAAGTATTTCCCCAGTAACTCATTGTCTGACGAATAAAGCTCGGAAGCCAATTCGTTTTCCGGATTTTCCAATGCTTTTACACTGGGCATTCCACCGAATAAACCAAACCAATCACCCTTTACGGCAAAGACGTACAGGAAGATGAACAGTAAGAACAATCCAAAGCAGATCCACATGGCTTTTAAAAGCCGGGGCAGCCAAGTAACTGAGACCTTTGATTTCTTTGATTTAGCTTTAGTCATCACTCTAAATAAAAATTACTAAAAAATGAACGATATCCCTCCAGATCCTTGGTTTGGTAGAAGATCTCGAAGTTCTCCTCCGTTATCACGAAATTATTGACCTCCTGCTTATCAAAATTAGCCAACAAGTCCGATAATACCAGTTTCTCATAGTATTTTAGGGCTTGCGTTTTACTACCAAAAGCCTGTACCAGCACCAAAGCATGCTGATCGTTAAAGATCAGCGAAGATGCTGTTAGCTCTTGTCCTTCAAAATTAGAAGCATTGAATTGGTCAAACGATTGGGCCAAATTGGAATTGGCTTTGTCCCGGGGATAAACCATCACAAAAATATGGCTATCGTTTAAGTTCTGCTGGAAGGTAGCACCTCCCAGATTGGCCAGCTTTAGGGGTAATTCCTGGGCGCTTTTTAAAAGTTGCTGGGCGTATTCGTTAACGTCGCTTTCAGGATACTCCTTTAGAAATTCCTGCAATTGAAAGCGGTATATATGCAGACTGCCCCCGTGTCCCTCAATCAAGATCTTTAATAGCTTTAGGTTGTCTGTAAAGCTGTTCTCAGGATGTTGTTGGATGCTGGTTTTGAGCACGTAAGCTGCGCTATCATAGAATTTCTGCTGATAAAGGCCATAGGCCACTTTGTAGTCCTGCCGCATTTGTTCTGCCAGTGCGTCATTTTCCTGTTTAAAATTGGGATTGATCAGGGTTTTGGCAAAAGTGGAATTAGGAAAATCACTCAGCAATTGCTCTCGGTAGAGTTCGGATTTATCCGACCCCAGATCTTGATAGATCAAATACAATTGATACAGGATTTCCGGTTTGTATTCCGTGCCGGGATACCGATCGATCATGGTTTCAAATGTACTGGCAGCGTTCACTTTTTCTTGGAGCTGAAAATTGTAAATATTGCCCAGATTGTAATAAGCCAATTCAATTAGTGAATCGGCTTGGTGTTTCGCCAGGGCTGTGAAGGGAATCGTCTGGTAATAAGCCTCTTTCTGGGTAGCTCTAAGTTCTTCCGGAGTTGGTCCCGATTCCACTACACCCTCCTCGGTCTCGGTGATGTTTTCGTCGGTGTCGTCAATGGTAATACGGGCATCTTTGCTGGAACGTCTCCAATTATCTTCCAGCGAGCGGTTCCCCCATCTTCTTAAGAATTCTGATTGCCCGGCACTGACAGCCGAAGTATTGTAAAAGTACCAGGTCGCTCCTGTAGGTTGTCCGGCGATGAATGCTTCCTCGTTATTGGTGCTGCGCCCCAAACTCTGCCTTTGTTGTTCTTTCTCTTTTTCTTCTTTTTCCAGTCGGGCCCTCTCTTCGCGAACGATCACACTGTCCAGCAGGGCGCTTAAAGTGATGCTGTCCATAGAGGCTAAGGTTAGCAAACTGTCCTGCAACTCGATGGTGTTTAGCTGATCGACGAAGTCTTCAAGAATGACTTGGCGCTCTTGAATTGCCAGGTAATCGGGCTCATCCTGGGGCAGCACCATCATAGTGCTGTCGTAATAAGCCTTTGCTTTGGGGTAGTCACGTAAGGTATCATAGTTGATCAAGCCCAGCTTAAGATAGGAATAAGCCTTCTGCCGGTTGTTGTTAATGCTTGCCGCTACGGAAGATTCATAGTATTCGATGGCCAGATCCAAATGCTGCTGTTTCATTTCAAATTCAGCCATTTCGTAGAATATCTTATCTCTGAATTCCTTGTTCTTGGAATCTTTAAGAATACGTTTGTAATAACGGCGCACCTTTTTTAGATCGTTGCTACGGGCCAGCTCGAATACCTGTGCCATGTTTAAGCTGGCATAAAACGAAAGTTCATAGGAAGGGTTGCTCTTTATACAATTATGATAATTGCGATGGGCTTCGGCATCAAAGCCTAAGGTTTGATAGACTTGGCCAATGATAAAATAGATCTTGGCACTTCCTTCCGCCGGGGTCATAAGTTCCACGGCATTAACCAGGTTCTGCACCATGTTGTCCAGATCATCCCGTTTTTGAAACATGTAAGCCCGGGTTAAGTGAAGCTCCTGAAGATTGTTCTTATTTAATTCTTCCTTGTTGAGAAAGTCCGAAACGGCAATAGCATTGTTTAGCTCTCCATGATCAATGTAGGTGCGCATTAGAGCTACCAATCCGGCGTGATTGGCGCTCTGATCGTCTTTACTTATGGTATTGACATATTTGAAAGTCTCTATTGCTTCCTCGAACTTGCTGTCGTAGTACTTTGCCCTTCCGATTAATACATAACTGTCGTCCACCCAGTCGCTATTCTTGTGAAATTGAATGGCAATAGCGGCCTTTTTTATAGCATCGTCAAGTTGGGTACGCATGCTGTTGACCACCGTAGTATCGACTGGAGGAAAAATCTGTAGAATA
>JAOTYN010000408.1 GCA_029861825.1 Cyclobacteriaceae bacterium | reverse complement strand
TAATCAGTAAATGTAGCTAGGTTCTGTATCCCTATATAGGCTCTGATGCTGGAAATAAAATTTAATTTTTGCACCAAATCAACAGGTAGTGTGTAACCCAATTGAAGATTTTTTATTCTCATATAGTCAGCATCTTCGATCCACCGGTCGGAATATCTTTGATTACCATTGGGATCGCTTTCTGTGAGCCGGGGTATACTGTTGCTGGTACCGGCTCCGGTCCAACGATTCAACACCGTGGATGAGAAATTTTGATTCCCTGCCAAACTCTCATTTTCAGAGCGGCCCTGGTTATAAACCTGTCGGTCACCAACACCTTGGAAGAATATGGCCAAATCAAATCCTTTGTAGGCCGCATCCAGTTGGATGCCATAGAAAAACCCGGGGATAGGACTTCCTAAGATGGTACGGTCACCGGCATCTACTACGCCGTCTCCGTTCACATCCACAAATCGGATATCACCTGGTTCCAAGCCACCGGAAAATACATCAGGTACTGCAGCATTCACTTCCTCCTGAGTTTGGTATATTCCATTGGTTCTGTACCCATAAAAGTGGCCCACGGATTCGCCAACTACCGTTCGGTGGGTCTGACCGCCACCAATACCCGTATTGATACTGGTTACTTCTCCCAAATCCAGCACTTCGTTATTAACCGTGGTTATGTTACCTGAGATACCATAGGTAAAGTCACCTGCGGAGTTGCGATAACTAGCGGTAAGTTCGATACCCGTATTGCGAATCTCTCCTACGTTAGCATCTGCCGGTAAGAAATATCCCGATACGAAGGGTAAGGGCAGGCCGATCAGAACGTCTTCTGATTTCTTGTTGTAATAGTCAAAAGTAACGTCCAGTTTTCCTTCCAGGAAGGAGGCGTCAAAACCTATATCGAATTGTGTACTGGTCTCCCACTTAAGCGCTTCGTTGGCAAAGTTTACGGGAGCCGGACCCCGGCTAACTACCTGACCATCTCCTACAATGTAGAAGATTGTAGATTGCAGAGCACTTAGAAATGCAAAGTTGACTCCAGTAAATTGATTACCGGATTGACCCCATCCAGCTCTTATTTTCACATCATCAATCCAGTTGGTAGCAGGAAAGAAATTCTCCTCGCTAAGCCTCCATCCGGCTGAGAAGGATGGGAAAATATCATCACGATTATCTTCTGCAAAACGGGAAGTGGCATCGCGTCGCACGTTTACCGTGGCCAAGTATTTGTTCATGTAGGAATAATTAACCCTACCCAGAATACCTTTAAGGGACCATAGATCTCCTTCATTGGCCGCGGCAACTGCTGTACCTGTGGCTGGAAAATTGGTATTGAATAAATTTCTACCTTGTATCCTTACCTTATCAAATTCAAAGTTGGTTTCTTCATAACCTAACAGCACAGTCAGATTGTGATCTCCGAACTCCTTAGTATAAGTTAGCGTATTGGTCCAATTGGTAGTAAGTTCTACCGGTCTGGAATTAATACCTAAAGACTGTCGAACATCTAGACCTGTGAACGAAACCTCGGATTGCAGGATATTGGCATTCCCTACGTTATAATCGATACCTCCTGACATTCTAAAGGTCAAGCCTTCGATGATTTTAAATTCTCCGTAGATATTTCCCAATACCTTAGTGTTTTCGATAGTAGTCTTGTTGACTCGGGGATCGGTTCTGAATACATAGTTTTGACCAAAACCGTCACCTACTGTAGTAGGGTTCTCTTGGTTATAACCAAAAGGTCCATTAGGATCAAAAACCTGAAAATAGGGAGCGTTTTGTGAGGCATTGAATGCAGCTGCACAACAATCACCCACACCTTCAGATTGGGTTAAGCGGTTGGTTCGACTGATCAATATGGACTCTCCAAATCTGAATCTCTCTCCGGCTTTCACATCGCCGTTGACCTTTACCGAATATCTTTCAAAGTCCTGTCCGCGCTCAATCCCCTCATTGCTTTGGTAGCCTCCGGAAATGAAGAAGTTTACATTATCAGTTCCACCGCTAACCGTGATGTTGTGACTTTGCATAGGAGCACTCTGAAATACCTGATCTTGCCAGTCCACCTCTGGTAATCCCCTGAATGAAGATAAATCACGGCCAAGTTCACCTTGGATATCGATATATTGATCCTTGTTAAGCACACTGAGCGATTCTCTTACTTCAGCAGTGCCTACATATCCGTCATAACTTGCTCTGATACGACCTGATTCACCTCTTTTGGTAGTAACGATGATCACACCGTTGGCCGCTCTAGATCCATAGATCGCTGCCGCCGAGGCATCTTTTAACACGTCTATCGATTCGATATCACTAGGATTAATTCCCGCTAGTGGATTGGAATCCGTGGTAGATGAGGTATTTACGGTAATATTGGTGGTTTGAACAATAGGCACTCCATCAATCACCCAAAGCGGTTGATTATTTCCTACTGTCCCCACTCCGCGAATCCTTACGTTGATCGGTGCCGCCGGGTCGCCCGCCCGGTTGATTATACTGACTCCGGCAACCTGTCCGGCCAATGCCTGGTCGGGGCTGTTAATAGGCCGGGTAGCAATTTTTTCAGCGGAAATGGAGCCGACTGCTCCGGTAAGATCCACCTTTCTTTGGGTACCATATCCCACAACTACCACTTCTGAAAGTTGTTGAAGGTCCGCGGACATGGCAATACTGATGTTTTGACGACCATTAACGCTAACCTCCTGGGCTTCATAGCCTACAAATGAGAAGACCAAGGTAGCATTAGAAGCAGCCTGTAAGTTATAATTACCATCGGTATCGGAGATAGTACCACTGGTAGTACCCTTTATCAGGATATTTACCCCAGGCAAGCCTTCACCGCTGGATGCGTCGGTCACCTTACCTGACACTGATTGAGCCTGAAGCTGTACGTATCCCAAAAGGAATACGAAACTCAGGAAAAATTTAAAGATAAAGTTTCGCATAGTATGGTGATTTAGTTTACGATTTGATGCGTTTCTGATTTATTGAAAAAATTCAATTTCATTGCTGAAATTAATTTTCCACATATAGCATAGCCAAACTACCCTATAACTATAATAAGTTAGAAGGCCTTTACCAGAAATCAAAAATATAACCAGGCAATTGACAGGATTTAACAAAAAAACGATCCCGGTAACGTTCCCGGAAGACGATATTTTTACTATCTTATTAAAAATCGCAATCGTTTGCAGTTTTTTGGGAGAAATACAATTTAGTCCTTGTGGATGAACAACCAGATTACCATACGTGATATCGCTCTAAAACTCAATATCAGTACCTCGACCGTAAGCAGGGCGCTACGCGGTGTCCCGGACATCAATCCTAAAACCAAACAAGCGGTTTTGGATATGGCGGAAGAGCTACATTACGAGCCCAATGTCATTGCTCAGAGTTTACGCAGTAATAAAACCAATACAATCGGAGTGGTGGTGCCTGAAATTGCCATTCACTTTTTTTCCTCGGTGATCAGCGGTATCCAGGATAAAGCCTCCGAATACGGTTACAACATTATGATCTGCCAGTCCAACGAAAACCAGCAGACTGAGTTGGCCAATCTAAAAGCGTTGGTTTCCAGTCGGGTTGACGGCCTTTTGATCTGTTTATCCAGGGAATCTACAGACTTTCGATATTTGCACCAACTGCATCAACAGGAAATCCCCATGGTATTCTTTGACCGGGTATGCGAGGAATTACCGGTGTCACAGGTGATCGTAGATGATCGCCATGGTGCTTTTCAGGCGGTAGCCCATTTGTTTGCCAATGGTTATCGCAGGATCGCACATTTAGCCGGCCCTTCAACGCTTAATATCAGCAGGGGACGACTTCAAGGATATCTGGAGGCACTGGATACCTTTAATATGGAAAGGTCCCCTGAACTGATAGTGGAATGTCCACGTATGAAGGACTCCGCCGCCGCAGCTACCCATAAGTTGCTGGATCTGCCTCATCCGCCCGATGCCATATTTGCTGTCAACGATCCTGTGGCCATCAACGCTGCTGAGGTTATTGAAAA
>JAOTYN010000042.1 GCA_029861825.1 Cyclobacteriaceae bacterium | reverse complement strand
CGTCTCTATATAAAAATACTTCTATACATTATTGAAATAATCAAAACCGACCAGGTGGAAGCATTAGGTAGCCGCTAAATTTGAAGACAGGGGGGAATAGAATATGGTAAATACCAGCAGCTTTACATCATGTAAGATTTAACCTGCAATAAGTTTTAAATTAGGCGCTAATAGCAATATTTTTGACTGTTCTTTGTTATTAGAGCACAAGTGTTAACAGGTGATTGCCTTGTAAAACCATGTAGGGAGGGGGGCGTCACTGATTATATTTTAGAGGTGGTTAATTGCCCCAAAGTTGCATGAGGAATCTTGTTCTTATTGGCTTGGGACTGGCCGTGGTGGCCGGTATGTTTTCTTGTAAGAGTAATCATATTTGTCCTTCATTCGAGAGTGCTTATATTCTGGACCAGGAGATTAGGGACCAGACTTTCTCCCTATTTGACGTAGATACCCTCCCCAAAGAAGATTTCATAGTTAGAAAAGATAAGAACGGTATCATTAAAAGCGTAAAGTACAAACGCAAACGCGATGAAATGCTTACCGTAAAGATGGAAACCATCTTTCCCCAAGTGGACCCTCCCGATACCATGCTGCTGGCGGAACAAGATCTTACCCCCGAGCAAATTGAACAGATCTTAAGTGAAGGCGAACAACCTATTAACCACTACAACGTAGATCAGATCTATTATATGAGGCACTTTGGGCAATACCTCCCGATGCCTGAGGAGCCTGGCACCAGGATCGTTGACGAAGAAGGATTGGACGATGACATCATACCTCTGGAAGAGCCCAAAGTAAAGAAACGCAAAAAGTGGCAATTCTGGAAGAAAAAAGAACCTGTGGTTGAAGAAAGCGACAGTATAGATTACGGGTTTGAGCAAGAGGCGGATCCTTTTGAGGACTTTGATGATGACCAGGTTGACAAAGAGAAACTCGGCAAGAAGGAGCTTCGTCAATTAGAGCAGCAGGAGAAGGAAGAAGAGGAAGAAGAACAGCGTCTGCGTGAGCCTACCGTTATTGATCTGGATGACTTCGAGAAGAACAGAGGAGATCCTCAGGCTCCCACCGAGGACGAAGGACTGTTTAAGAAGAAGAAAAATAAAAAAGCTAAACCCAAGGGTGAGAAGAAGATCAAAATTGGATTTGGCAAGAAAAAGAAAAAAACTGAAAGCGTGGAGCTTATTGAGGACGAGGAACAAAAGCGCCCTTAAACTACCACATTTACGATCTTACCGGGAACTACAATTACTTTCTTTGGTGTTTTTTCTCCCACCCATCTTTGGATCACTTCGGCGGCTAGAACTTCCCTCTCGATATCCTCTTTAGCCATATCAAGAGCGAACCTCATTTTTGCCCGCATTTTACCGTTTACTGATACTGGATATTCATGGGTGTCTTCCTGCAAATAAGCCTCATTAACCTCAGGGAATGCAGCCAGAGTAACGCTTTCGGCTTTTCCCAGCACTTCCCATAGTTCCTCCGACAAATGAGGGGCAAAAGGAGCCATGGCCACTACCAAATCTTCCAATATGGCCCTCTTATGGCATTTAGTTGCTGTCAGTTCATTCACACAGATCATAAAAGCGCTCACCGCAGTATTTAATGAGAGCCGATCGATGTCAACCGCTACTTTCTTAATAGTACTATGTGTGATCTTCAACTCCTCCGGGGTGGGAGCCTCATCGTTTATAAGCAGTTGCCCGGTATCATTGAAAAACAATCGCCAAAATTTTCTTAAAAACTTAAATACCCCGTCGATACCGTGGGTGCTCCAGGGCTTACCCTGTTCCAAAGGTCCCAAAAACATCTCATACATGCGCATGGTATCCGCTCCGTAGCGATTGATGATGTGATCAGGACTCACCACATTGAGCTTGGACTTGGACATTTTTTCCACTTCGGCTCCGCAGATGTATTTGCCGTCCTCCAGGACAAACTCTGCATCTTTTAAATCGGGTTGCCAGCTTTTAAAGGCCTCGGTATCCAAAACATCGTTGCGGCACAGAGTAATGTCCACATGAATGGCGGTGGTCTGGTACTGTTCCTTTAGATTCAAGGATACGAAGGTGTTGCTGTCTTTGATGCGGTAAACAAAGTTGCTTCGCCCCTGTATCATTCCCTGATTGACTAACTTTTGAAAGGGCTCATCAGTGGGAACATAATTAAGGTCATGGAGCACCTTGTGCCAGAAGCGTGCATAGAGTAAATGCAATACAGCATGTTCCGCACCTCCTATGTACAGGTCGACCGGACTCCAGTAGTTGAGCTGATCCTTATCGGCAAAGGCCTGGTCATTATGGGGGTCCATAAAGCGCAGGTAATACCAGCAGGACCCGGCCCATTGCGGCATGGTATTCGTTTCACGTTTGGCCGGTTCACCGGTTACCGGGCAGGTAGTATTTACCCAGGATTCCGCCTTGGCTAAAGGGCTTTCACCGTCCTGGGTGGGTTTGTAGTCTGCAACTTCCGGTAGTACTACCGGTAATTGATCTTCCGGAACTGCCACCATTCCTTCTGTTTCACTATGGATCAAGGGTATGGGCTCTCCCCAATAGCGTTGACGGGTAAAGATCCAATCTCTTAATTTATAATTGACTGCCGCCTTTCCATGACCTTCTTTCTCAATACGGTCAATGATCAACTTAGTGAATTCCCGACTGTCCATTCCATTGTATTCACCTGAATTGATCATGGTGCCATGCCCAGCGTAAAACTCTTCGGTTTTGGAGGTGCCGTCCTCACTTACCACGGGAATTACGGGCAGCTCAAACCTTTTAGCGAACTCAAAATCTCTTTCGTCACCACCCGGAACGGCCATCACTGCACCTGTGCCGTATGAGATAAGGACATAATCCGAAATCCATATGGGGATCTTCTGCTGGTTAATGGGGTTCGTGGCATAAGCTCCTGTGAACACTCCAGTTTTGGTCTTATCCAAGTCTGTTCGTTCCAGATCGCTCTTTTTGCTGGACTGCTCCAGATAAGCATTGACATTACTGCGCTGTTCATCGGTGGTAAACGTGTCGACCAAAGGATGTTCCGGGGCCAATACCATATAGGTCACCCCGTAAATGGTATCGGGTCTGGTAGTAAATACCTTAATATTGGCGCCAGAATTTAATTCTGGAAAATTAACTTCCGCTCCATAGGACTTACCAATCCAATTTCTTTGGGAGGTCTTGATAGATTCCGGCCAATCCAAATGCTCCAATTCCTCCAGCAATCGATCCGCATAACTAGTAATGCGTAGCATCCACTGTCGCATTGGTTTGCGAACTACGGGGTGCCCTCCTCTTTCACTTACACCTCCCACTACTTCTTCATTAGCTAGTACCGTGCCCAATGCGGGACACCAGTTAACCGCGATCTCATCTTGATATGCCAAGCGCTTGCTGTTGATAAATTCTTGCTCTTGCTTTTTATTTAGTCCATCTGGGATCTCCAGCTGCTCGATAGGCTTCGCTTTATTTTCTCCCTCATCATAAAAACTGTTGAATAGCTTTAAGAAGATCCATTGGGTCCAGCGATAATAGGAGGGATCGCTGGTTCTTAACTCACGGTTCCAGTCGTAAGAAAATCCCAGTACTTTCAACTGCTCTTTAAAACGCTTAATATTTTCGTCGGTGGTAATGGCCGGATGCTGCCCGGTTTTTACTGCGTACTGCTCGGCAGGCAAACCGAAGGAATCGAAGCCCATAGGGTGAAGCACATTGTATCCCTGAGCGCGTTTATAGCGGGAAACAATGTCGGTGGCAATATATCCCAATGGATGTCCCACGTGGAGCCCGGCCCCGGAGGGATAGGGAAACATATCCAAAATATAAAACTTGGACTTTTGGGTGTCGTTCTTCGTCTGGTAGATCTGCTGATCTTTCCAGTTTTGTTGCCACTTCTTTTCAATTCGCTGAAAATCGTACTCGCTCATACTAAACAATGAAATAAATCGGATGCAAAAATAAGTGATTTTGCTGGTACCTCTAAGGATTCGTCAAAATATGCAACGGATTGAGCAAATTCGACGGCAGTTTTCAAGGTTTCCTTGGCGGGTGTCATGTTCTGGCACTACGGGTTGTTATATTAGAAGAAAACAGTTTGCAAATGTAAATCACCTCTGTGGCTCAGTAGCTCCCGCGGTATCGTCTTAGGCACGTCGAAAAATGGCGGAGGCGGCGGGGTTGGGCGGGGACCCCATCTTTATATGAATATTAATATTAAGAGTAACCCCAGACCGCATCAAGTCGTTGCTTTTCCCTGTTTCTACTAAAAGACACTTTTTATTGGATTTGGACCCTTCTTAACTGACATAATACCACCTAATTCCTTTAGAATCGTTGTCCGAATATGAACAAAACGTGTTTCAAATACGGACATATTGATTTTATTTGTCTATATAATTCTTTGTAAATCAGTATGTTAATAAGTGGCATAAGATTCGCATGATTTGTAGTAAAACAAACCAACAAATACTTATGAGCGATAACAGATTATACAGGTCCCATAACCGGGTAATTGCAGGTGTCTGCGGAGGATTAGCAGAATATTTAGGGTGGGATACCACGCTAGTACGTTTGCTTTATCTAGTGATTTCTATTGCAAGCGCGGCGTTTCCGGGCACTCTAGTGTACATTATTTTATGGATTGTAATGCCTAAGGCTCCTATTACCGGCTAAGCTCCGCCGCTCCTTGTCAGGGCGACTATTAGACCCACTACAAAGCCTACCAGAGCCATCAAGATCATAAATCCGATATAACTTAATAAGAAAACCAGAACCATCTTAAGGCCTCCCAGAAATTTGTTGTTGGGCTTATAGAATGTTATAGCCGTCCAGGTGAGATAGCCCACGGATACAATAAAACCTATGGCAATATTATAATAACCGGTGGCCTTGAAAACCAATGCCGCTGTAATATTGAGAATTACTAAATGGCCGTAGGCATAAAAAGGCAATATTATATTTTCCATAAAATTGTATCCGCTTTTACGGAAGAATATGGTGGCAAACATGGCAATAAAAGGGAATTGCAACATTCCTAAAAATTGAATGTTCTTGAAAGCTTGTTTTTGTATGGCGGCTTGCATCTCTGCCTGCTCCGATGAAACTTCACCATTGCCCACTGCTCCAGTCATGGAATCTTGAATCCCTTTAGCATCCACCATATCCGCCAAATCAATATTCAGCATGGTTAGTAGCAACAGGTAAATCCCAAACATCACAAAATAGTAGCTTACCGGATTTACATATTTTTTGCGATTACCCTCTACATACTCTCGGATCACCGACCCTGGATTGGTAAATAGCCCTTTCATGGTGCGGGGTAACATACCTTCCAGGCCTAACACGCGATCCATGATGTCCCTGCCAAATTGTTTTAATGTGAGCCTGGATACATGCAGTTTTTGTCCGCAATTCGCGCAAAACGCACCGCTTCCCGGGTTACCGCAGTTTACGCAATTATTGCTGGTGGCTATGTCGTTCATTTAGCTAAGCTTTTGGTTTGCTGAGGCTTAAAATAATAATACTGCATCAAGTAACAAATAGATGCTTTTTAATTGGAAGGAAAAGCCCTATATTATTATTGCATCAACCAGCAATCAGCATGGCAATCCCAGCGGATAAGTTGACCGATGGTCAACTCTGGCGTCGATTTAAAGGAGGTGACCAGGAGGCCTTGAAAGTCATTTATTTCAGGCACTACTCCATCCTCTTTAATTATGGCAAGAAACTAACTTCAAGTCCCGAACTGGCTGAGGATTGTGTACAAGATTTGTTTCTGAAGTTGTGGCGAACGCAAAAGAATTTGGGACAGGTGGTATCAATCCGGGCTTACCTTTTCAAAGCATATCGAAGGATTTTATTGGATCTGGTGAAGGTGCAAAGGAGATATACCAAATTCACCGACTTACCATTGGAGTATGACTTAATGCTTTCAGTGGAACAGCTCACCATGCAGGATGAGAATCAAAGGGAACAGCTAAACGGACTGAATAGTGCTATTAAAAGTCTGTCAAAGCGCCAAAAGGAAATTGTCTACTTGTGTTTCTATCGTGGGTTTACTTACAAGGAAATTGAGCAAATTATCTCAATAAAGAACCAGACTATCAGGAACTGTGTTTATGAAGCCGTAAAAACACTTCGTAAAAGTATGAATAAGGTCAAATATTAACGCTCTTTCTCTCTCCTCATCCAATAGAGCAAGTAAGGTACATTATAGGCATGGGTCCAGCCAAAAATCCGCAAGCCTTGCGTAGGACCCCAGATAGTAACCCCTAGCCACGATCCTTCATTGTGTTGGACTTTCATAGGAAGATTACTGGCATCAGATAAAGCCATGGCAATTTTACCCTGAGTGGTCAGCTCGTCGAAGTCATGTGGTAAGGGATTGGTTTTCAAACCCTCAGCCCGTTGAATGGCAGTTTCCAAAAAGCTTTGATCACCCTCTAATTCATAACCCACCAGTAAACTATGAATACTGGAATAATAGGATTCATATTCGTGATTCCAGGGGGGATTGTCTCGTATGGCCCGAGCATGCCGAATTAATGCCTGGGCTACTTTCTGGTCTTTGGTGAGTTGGTAATACTTATATAAACCTTGGGAGGCATAAACTTGAGAGTACCCATATCGGTCCATTACCAAACTACCATACTGGTCCGGACCTCTTTGCAAATCGAGCATGCGGCTTATTCTATCGTTCAGGTCGCAAAGGTATTTTTCCTTTTTGGTGGCATCCCAAACCTCCACCATGTTCCAAACCGATAAGTATAGCCGTCTACCGGTTAGGCCATGATCACCCCAAATCCTGTTGGTATAGGTATCGGCAGTAAGGCAGGCTATCTCCAGTCCCCGGTGATATCCTGTGAGATAGTAAGCCGCCAACCACCCCTGCACCCAAACATGGGCACTCAGTAAAGAAGTAAAATGCTGTTTGGCGTGTCGACGGCCAATACCCAGGTAAGGAGTGGCCTGACTTTGTTTGGCCTGGTTTTCCCAATAGTCCAGGGCATCATTAGTATCTCCGTAATATTTTTGGGCTTTGGGCCAATGTATATTATCCACATCCATGGTGTGTTTGCTCATGGCCTCCGCTGCCAGGTAATATTTCCGGTTACCAGTACGCATAAATTGCATCCACAGCATATAATCCATAGCGGGTTCGTTATTTGCCCAACCATACCACTCTTTCTTTCCGTAAAACCTCATTTGATCCCCATAATCGATCATCCCGTACCACGGCTCCCAGTGCTGATTAAAGATGGTCCAATCAAAACGATGCTCAAGACCTCTTTCATAAGTTTCGAATTTCTCCATACGGGGTGAAAACTTGCCGTAAACCTCACTGGTGGCATAGGTTTCCGGAGAGGCATGGGCAACAGGAGGATCCATAAAATAATTTAAGCTTTTCCTGAGGGAGTCAGCTGGTTTACCCGCTCGATGAAAGTGGTACACTAGTTCACTGGTTTTGGTAAGCCCCGTAGCAAAATTATCCATCATCCCTGCATCCGGATCATTAGAGGCTCGAGCCAAGCTGAGGGGCTCGGCTTTAGGGGACCATATAAATGCCAGAGCTCGTGAGTTTTGATGATCAATACTGATCTCTTTGGGATATTCCTCCAGAAAGTGCCTAATTCCAATGGATATGCCCCATCTTTGATCGGAAATGTCCACCCACCCCTCGCTTCTGGAAAAAGACGCCTCAGAATTCATTCCTACTCTAATTTCACCCTTAAATCCTGTCATTCTAGCCTCATCAGTGGAATTTGGCAAAGGGGGAATACGGCTAGGGTTAGGCCCGGTTTGGGTTAAAGTCCATATGGATGGGTCACCAAGTGGATAATTTTCTACTTTAGATCCATTGGGATCCCACCAAGAGCCCGAATGATATGCAGTCCCGCATTCTGCTTTTCCCGATAGACGGTAATCTAATCCCAGACCTACCGCGGCAATGCGGTCATTAGCTTCCGTCCATCCCGGATCATTGGAACTAGCCTCATTCACCATGGTACCGGTTTTGATGGCGATGGCGGAATGTTGGCCTTCCAGAGGTTTATGCTTGTCAGGTACACCTGTATAAGTTAAGGTATGCAACACCCTGATAAATGATTTTCCTGCAAAGGTATGGATGCGGATCACAAAAGGTGAGGGATCATTGTCGGTGCGGGCATAGCGATAAAATCCTTCCACCCGCAAAATGGTGTGCAAGGGGCCGGAGCCTTTTTCTCTAACCGTACGGGTGACAATAGCGGTTGATTTATCCAGACCGTTATCATCTAAAATGTCCAGAAAGGAGCCCCGGCAATGCTCTCCTCTGGCTATGGTGTCGTTAGCATCGAATCCATCGCCAGCCACGTCGAACTGCACCAAATCCAAAAACCCGGTTTCTCCCTTGGCTACTCTTATTTTCAAGGGGCCAGTGTCCACTTCAGCATACCCCTTGGTACGTTGTGAGTTTTTAAACTTTATCAAGGGGCCCGCAAGGGGGGCTCTTCTCACTTCTTCTCCGTATTCCAATTCATATTCATTGCCACTCTGAGCAATAAAGAATACCCAGATCCACTTCATGCTGTAATCCTGAGGTTCCCAGGTGGTTACTTCCGTGACTTGGCTAGGGACCTCGTTGCCGCTGCTATCCAGTAGCCGCACGTGATCAGGTGATTGCAGCAGGCCTTGAGCGAAAGGAATACCCATAGTAATAGGTGCTCCTGGAGAGTGGTTCTCTATTTGTATGGGAATGCGGTGGGAGGCCCTTACCTGGGAGCAAAGAAACAAGCTGCATGCTAGTACGAAAGTGGTAACCCTTTTCAATTGGATCATAATGAGACTGCTCCGGTGTATTTAATTAATAGACTGCAATTGCGCCTTTTTGTACTGCCGCTGCCCTGGCATTTTCGCTCAATTTTAGTCTTAGGGATTATGACTGTGACTAAATTCATAGTAAAGCGCTCCTGCCCCTAACAGGGCTATTTTAGGTTCTTTACTGACCCTGATTTTCAATCGATCTACAGTCTTATGGTAAGCAAATGAACTTATGCTTTCCCTCATGCTCGGTTCGAACAATTGATAGGCTTTACTTACTGACCCACCTAACACTACCAATTCCGGATCGCAAGCATAGAGTATGGCCTTTAAGAAATTGCCCAGATGATTGCCAAATTCATTGAAAGCTTTCTTGGCTTCGGCATCATGAGAAACCGCGGCCCGGAATAACCTTTCCCCGGTAGTCTGGTAGAAGACCTTAAAGAAATTTCCGCTACAATAGTATTCAAAATGGTGATCCAGATAGGGCATCATTCCAAATTCACCAGCTCCACAGTTATAGCCATGATAAAGACGTCCATGTGTGATTACCCCAGCAGCGGCGCCGGTACCTAGGACCAGAGCCACTACACTGCTAATGCCCTGTGCTTGACCGAAATATTTCTCTCCTATAGCAAAGCAATTGGCGTCATTATCTACATAAACGGGGACCTTGAATCGTTTTTCTAATATTTCTTTTAAGGCTACTTCTTTCCATGAGGCGATATTCTGAACATCATAGACGATACCCTTTTCAACATCCACCACGCTGGGTACCCCGATACCGATGCCTTTCACGTGTTTGGAGAACACACTTTCGATGGCGGCGATAACTTCGTCAATCACTGTTTGTTGAGAACCCTGGCCACTGACCGGATGGGTCACCGTTTCTAACAGTTTACTCTCACTTACCAAACCGGTACTGATCTTAGTGCCTCCAAGATCCACACCTACTACCAATTGACTCATAGACTAACTGGATTTATTAGAACCAATGGTTTGATTGTTGATCAAAGGCTTGGCCCAGAAACCAATGCTTAAGATATAGGCAAAGGTTATGAACAGAAAGATCATTCCGGCTCTTAGTCCCATTCCATCTCCAATCCATCCTACTATCAAAGGTACTACCGCACCTCCGGCTATTCCAGTGACCAGGATACCTGATAATGAACCATGGTGGGTCGATACTGAATTTAGTGCCAGTGAAATAATAACGGACCACATCACTGATGCGAAGAATCCCACCAAAGGAAAAGCAATCAAGGCCACCGAACCCGCTGAGAACAAGGCTAAGGCCAGGCATATAATAGCAGCCAGTGTGAAGCCCACCAGTACTTTTCGACTATCCATGATTTTCAACAACACCAAGCCTAAAACGGTACCTGCAGTCATAAGACCCCAAAACCAGGACACTGTACGGGCGCCGATAGTTTGTGGATCATAATCGTGATAAGTCAGTAAAAACTGGGAGATCCAATTGGCTACGCCCTGTTCAGAACCCACATAAGCAAATACTCCTAAGAAGTAAAGAATTACCATGGGTCGTTTCAATAGATCCATATGGGTTTTCCAGGCGCCAACCTTTTCGTCATCCTGCCGGTCCACTACGGGAAACTTCACCATGGCAATAACCAGGATCATGATTAAGGCTACTACTCCGAACAACCAGTAAAGTGAGATCCATGGAAGGCCCTCCGGGACTAAACTATTCATCAAACTGGTGAGTATCCCGGTGGATTCGCTGCTGACGTTCCTGACCAAGTAAGAATAGGCCAAGGGGCTTAGGAATGAGGCTAGCCCAAAAAACAACTGCCCGATCACCGAGTTGAAGGCAAAGTGCTCTTCTCCTCCTGCTACCCGCAACAAGGGATTAATGGCAACTTGCAACATGGCCATACCGCAACCGATCATGAACAGCGATACGGCGTAAATGGTATAGTTGGGAGATGTAACAAATACCATAGCGCCGATGAATGATACCACAAAGGCCACTAGCATTACCTTTTTTTCGCCCCATTTTTCCACCAAGATCCCCGAAGGAATTGACATCACTCCATAAGCGATAAAAAAGGCGCTGATAAGAAAACCGGCCAGGGTTTGACTGATGTTAAAATCCCTGATTATGTCTGGCACCAGGGGTCCGATAATGTTGGTGAGAAAGGAAATGACAAAAAATGTCACCAACACCAAGGCTACAATGAGGTAGTTACGTTTCATATGGTCTTAAGGAAACCTATTGGCCCAGCATGGGAAATAGCGCCTTTATCTCTTCATCGTTGGGTTGACGACCATATTCTGCAATTTCAAAGGCTTCAACATACTTTACTTTTCCGGCTGCATCCTTTCCATACCATTTCTCCAGTGACTGGCGGTGTTCCTCCGACATTGCTGATGATCGGCGTTTAACCGTTTCAGCAAGCCAGGCCCTTCTTTCTGCTTTACCTTTAGGAACCTGATCCTGTGATCGGTTATTGGTCCAGGGACCCCATTCATACATTTGAGATTCATGGGCATCCAAGGCATCAATCTTTTTCTCTATTACCTGGTCGATGGCTACCACGATGTCCGGAATGAAAGGGTACGGACGCTTAAAGCGATCTTGCATATATAAGAATACAGGGTTTTTTTCCAGGGGAGGAGTATCCGGAGTCACATTGGGTACAATCACCATGTAGGCGGCATCTTGAACTAATTTACCGGCATTGCGATGGTCGGGGTGGTAGTCATTTGGCCTCAATCCTAGTACGATGTCGGCATTCCATTCCCGGATCTTCCTAATCAGCTGATGCCTTACTTCCAAGGTGGGGAGCAGCTCTGCGTCGTGATTGTCCAGGGTTTCGTATTCTGCTATGCCTAATCTGCTGCCGGCCTCCTTGGCCTCAGCGCGTCTGCGGTTGGCCAGAGCACCTCCACCCTGAGACTGGTGTCCGGCATCGCCACTGGTTAGTGCCAGGAATTTTACCTGATGACCCATGGATGCCAGCAACGCGGCAGTTCCTCCGAACTTGTAATCACAATCGTCCGGGTGTGCACCGATAGCAATAATTCGCAACGGTTGGGTCTGGCAGAAAGCCCAAAAACAAATACTACAGAGCGCCAGTGTAAGTAATACAATTTTTTTCATAATCTGAATAGTTAGTTTTAATCTGAATGACCTTTCAGCTGGTCAATGATTTTTTGAATATTTATCGTTTGTCGGTTGTTAGGAGCATCTTTCAGAGCTAATTTAAAATGTTTAAGGGCATTTTTAGTATCGCCGGTATTCCGATATCCCCGGCCCAGTCCCAAATGAACCGGCCAGGCGTCACCATGACGACGGTGATTTAATTGGAAAACTTCCAAGGCTTTTTGAGGCCGGTCTTCTCTGATCAAGCGCCGTCCATATTGGTACAGCTGATCGGCAGTACCTAATTCCATAGCTTTGTCTGCGGCGATTTCAGCTGCTTCCGTTTTCCCCATTCGCTCCAATAAACCTGCTTTTACCAAAAGATTCTCAGCATTTTCATTAGAAAAATAATCCCCACTAATCGAACGGTTGACCCAGTTTAAGGCTTCTCGATAATTGATCTCATTTTCCAGACAAAATTTAGCGGCTTCATACCAGGACTCCCAGGTAAAGCCCGCTTCATCTCTTAGTTCCAATCTAATATTCTCCAGGTATAAGTTATTGACATCAGCGCTAATGGTGAAAGGAATCACCAAGTTTTCCCAGTATAAATTAACTGTAGTACGATCGGGAAGGCGATTGGAGAATTCATAAGTGAGCCATTCGTTATAACCGGCCTTTTGAGGGGAGACTTGTACCCTCAGCGCATCTTCCCGCTCATCATAGGTAAAACTTCCCCAACTAGTGGAGTTATGGGAAAAGATCACCGTCCATTGGTCCTCTGCAGGGATCATGTGCAATCCATAAACTCCTGCTTTGAGCGACTTTCCCTCAATGGCCACATCATGACTTAAGGAAATAGTAGTATTGTGGTTGGCTCCTGCCCGCCAGGGATAAGGTTTGCCATCATTATAGGGAACAAGGTCACCCCAGATCTTACCTTGACGTGATTCCCCTTGAGGTCCCGTTACATCGGGGCTAAAATAGGTGATGGTCACCTTCACTAATCCTATCCATTGACTTACTTGAGATTTTTGATTGTCTCCGTCCCAGGGAAGGGTCAAATGACTTTGGGCACCGCAAAACACGTACGATAGGCATAACCCCCACCCTAAAAGCCATTTTGTAACTTCCATATTCTGGTACTGTTTGACAATTTGCTGTATGTTAGATTCTCTTTTAATTTTGACTAAAATTCGAATTTAAGTCCAGCTCCCTTTGGGGGATCAGAAAGAGCAATTTTGCTTGTTTGCCTTCCGCCGTCATGATCTGATCGACTACTCCAAATCTGATAATATCCGCCCATCGATGATTTTCAAAGGCCAGCTCTACTTTTCTTTCCTGAAGCAACTTTTCCTGGAAAGTTCCCGGTGTACTACCGTCAATAGCACTCAAGCCAGCTCTAGCCCGCACCTGATTGATCAAATCGTAGGCTTCTTGAACTTCTCCTAAAGCCTCCGCCAGCATCAGCAATACATCAGCAAAACGGAAAACTATAAAATTATTGGGGGCATCCCCTTCATTAAAAGGATTGTCGATGCCATACTTAACCACAAATCGTACGTCGTCGGCGGTATTTGTTAAGAGCATCCCCTGGTCATCGATATAACTGGTATCCATGGAAGCGAAGAACCTGGAATCTCCCGGTTCATAGGCCGCTAGCATACTTCGCGTAGGCCTATTTCGATAGGCGCCAACGCTAGTCTGCAATGCCGGCACCGGCGAAAAATCATTAGTAAAACGATTTCCTTCCCCAAAACCTCCCCCTTGGAACTCCACTTCAAATATGGACTCCACATTATGCTCGTTAGGCACTCCCCACAGATCATTGTAGTCGGGAACCAACGAATACCCATAGTCAGAGATAATACGACGCAAAACGGTCTCAGCAGAGCCGTTGTCACCCAGGGTCAAATAGACCTTTGCCAACAAAGTGGCCGCTGCCCCTTTGGTGGCTCTCCCCAGATTGGATCCATCATAACTGATGGGCAAGGCGTTTTCTGCTTGAATCAGGTCCTGAACTATTTGATTATAAATAGTCTCTGCAGACACCTGAACATGTTCGCTACCTTCAGCCACTGACTGAGTTTCGGTTAGTATTAAGGGTATGTTTCCAAAAGATACCGCTAAATGATAGTACAATAAAGACCGAATAAATCTGGCCTCTCCTTTGATCCTTTCTTTCAAGGTAGCATCCATATCAATGGGGTCGGCCCGGTCCAGTACGGTGTTGCAGCGGGCAATTCCCAGATAAGAATCCACATATGCATTGGTAATTATCTCGCTGGTGGATATTTCCTCAAAATCTTCGATCACAGCTCGCTCCCTGGCCAGTCCAGTAGTACCCGGACCTTGATCTGTGTTGTCCGATCGCATTTCCTGCATGATCCAATAGGCTTCATTGTAGGTGCCGTCTTGTTGAAGGGCACTATAAGCTGCATTTACAGCTACTTCCAGATCAGACCCTGTCTGATAAAAGTTGGCGACATTACGCTGGGAAACAGGTGCTAGGTCTGTAAAGTCCTCGCTGCATGACAAAAGAAAGCCGGTAAGCAGAACGATATTTAGTACTTTATAATTCATTGCTTTAGATTTTAAATTGATCATGGTCTAAAAGGTAATATTTGCTCCAAAAGTGAACACACGCGATAAGGGATAAGCCCCATAGTCCTCTCCTTGTACACCAGGGAACTGATTTTGATTATTTACTTCTGGATTAAAGCCCAGATAATCTGTACTGGTAAAAAGATTGGTGCCGGAAGCATATAGTCTCAGGTTCTCAATAAAGTCACCAAAAGCTCCCGCCGGGAAATTATAGCCGATGGTAACATTTCGTAGTCTGATGTAGGAGCCGTCCTCTATTTGGAAGGATGAGGGCCGGTTATTATTCCCATGGTTACCGGTCAGACGATCCGCTCGGGGGATCTCGCCGTTCCCCGGTTCACTGGGAGA
>JAOTYN010000407.1 GCA_029861825.1 Cyclobacteriaceae bacterium | reverse complement strand
GAGGTTTCGTAATTCGTCTTTCGTCTTTCGTAATTAACCTGTGATCCCTCTGGGGCTCGAACCCAGGACCCACGCCTTAAAAGGGCGTTGCTCTACCAGCTGAGCTAAGGAATCAACCTCGCACCGACCATGGTCGTCGCTCGGAATGGAGAATGATGAACATAGAACTTCGAATTACGAAGTTGTTCTCATTTCAACATTTTTAATTTCTTAACGGATTCGTCTAATCCGCTTGGTTTCTTTTCACCAGTCTGAGCTACTGTGTCCGCCTTAGTCCGCAGGACGGCCGCGGAAGGTTTCGACTTCGTCCCCGATGGGGCTCAGAATGAAGAACCAAGAATATCGAATAGCGATTTTCGAAGTTCAATTCATTTAGAAAAACTTAGTATCTTTACCTCCGTTTTGCCTAAATGGAATGCAAATGTAAGCTCTAATGTTTAGAATGCAAAACCTAAAATATAAAATTCTCCTGGCTTGCTGTGGTCTGGTATTGGTAGCGCCGCTATGGGGGCAAGATTCCACCGTAAAATCGGATCTGCTACTGGCCGATTCCTTGTTTGCTGCCAGCAAATACACAGAATCCATTGAACTGTATGAGCAGATCCTAAAGGAAGATCAGCAGTTCTCTCATGGGATGTTGCTGAAAATGGCCTTTATAAAAGAGGGACTGGGAGATTTTAGTCAGGCACTCTACTATTTGAACATCTACTACGCCCAAACGTCCGACAAGCGGGCCCTGCGCAAAATGGAAGATTTGGCCAAGCAGCATCAACTGCAGGGATATCAATTCACCGATCTGGAGTTCTTTCGCACCTTATTCAAGAGGTTCTATGTGCAACTTATAGGCGTGCTGGTGGCTTTGGCGTTGTTTATCTTCAGTTTTATCATTTGGCAAAAAAGAAGGGGTATCCGGCCGCTGGCCCCGGGAATAATCTTCGTGCTGGTCCTGGCCGTGCTGTTTACCCTCATCAACTTCGGACAAGGCAGCAACAAGGCCATTATCCTAACCGATCAGGCATACGTACGAGAGGCCCCCTCCTCTGCCGCCGATGTAGTGGGGATCATCGGTCGAGGTAACCGGGTCCAGATCTTCAATCAGAATGATGTGTGGGTGAAAGTAAAATGGGAAGACCGCCAGGTCTATGTGCGTGAAAGCCATCTGGCTCTCATCGAAAGCTGATCACTTGGGCTGATCACTTGGGCCCATTACTAAGGCTGTCATTTAAAGGGACTGTTCTCCTCTTTGGCCATTTCCCGGTACACCAGCTTGTCCATAAATCCCGGAAACAACTTGTTCATCAACACGGTGACCTTACCTTGAGTGGTGAGCACCAAATGCTTTTTGCGCTTCACCACGGCATTATAGATATGTCGGGCGCAGGTTTCCGCACTCATCATTTTGTCTTCATCCCGGGGCGAAGCTCCCTGAGCACTGCCGTCCTTGGTGAGAGAGGCTTCCCGGATATTGGACGTGGTAAATCCCGGACAGGCAGTCAGCACATGCACGTTTTTGGGGATCATTTCCGTACGCAGGGACTCCAGAAACCCCTGCATGGCAAACTTAGAAGCGGAGTAACCTACCCGGCCCGGAAGCCCCCGGTAACCGGCAATGGAGGAAACCCCCACCACCGACCCCCTATGCTCAATAATAGAGGGCAGGCAATACTTGGTAGCATATAAAGACCCGTAAAAATTGATATCCATGACTTTGCGGATTACCTCCAGATCCACTTCTTCAAACAAAGCCCTCATGGAAATCCCCGCATTGTTGATCAATATATCAATCTTGCCAAAATGCTCTAGGGTCCGCTCTGCCAACAAGCGGTTGTCTTCCTCTTTGCTGACGTCCCCAGCAATGGTCATGACCTCAATACCTTTTTTTCGGAGTTCAGCGGCAGCCGCATTCAAGGCCTCCTCCCGGCGTCCCGTGATCACCAATTTGGAGCCGCGTTCACCGAAATGGAAGGCCAGCGCCTTGCCAATACCGGAACTGCCTCCGGTGATAATTACAACTTTGTCTTTCATTTTTAAGGTATATACTCACGCCAAATGTAAGTAAATATTTACATTTGGCTATTTACAGGCCTGGTACATGAGCAAGCTTAAAACGGTTCATTTTTGGTTCATATTGCTGTTTTGGATATTACCGCTGCTGCAACAGCTGGCGGCCCAAGACCAGCAGCTCCATGGTCGTATTAGTGATGAAAACGGTACAGGACTGCCCTTTGCCACCATTCATCAGAAAAATACCACCAACGGTACCACCTCCAACGCTTTGGGTTTTTACAGCCTTGAACTCCAAAAGGGAAATCCTACGGTGGTGATCCAATTTGTGGGTTATAAATCGGTTGAGCAAAATATTGAAGACCTCTCAACCACGGTAATGATGAATGTCCAGATGCAGCCTGAGGTGTTGCAGCTGGAAGCTTTGGTAATTAAACCTGGGGCTGAAGATCCCGCCTATGGCATCATTCGCAATGCCATCGCCCAGCGCAAAAAGCACCTGCGGGAATTGCAGGACTATCAATGCAACGTGTATATAAAAGGATCACAACGACTGGATGAGGTTCCGGAGCGTATTCTGGGCATCCCGGTAACCATAGACACCGGCATTGTATACCTATCTGAAAGTGTCTCCGAACTCAGCGTGAAGCAACCGGATAAGGTCAAGGAAAAAGTCATCAGCAGCAAGGTATCCGGGGACAACCGGGCCTTTAGTTTTAACCAGGCTTCGGATGTGCTCATTTCCTTTTATGAAAACCAGATCTATTCCGAGGGTCTTAGCGAGCGTGGCTTTATTTCTCCTATCGCCGACAATGCCATGCTGTTTTACGATTATGAGCTAGCGGGCACAGTCCAACAAGACGGGCAGGTGATCAATAAGATCAAAGTATTCCCCAAGCGCTCCCACGATCCCAGCTTTTCGGGTTTGGTATACATCGTAGACCTTAGCTGGCGCTTGCACAGTGTAGACCTGTTGCTTACCAAAGAACATCAAATTGAATTTGTAGACAGCCTGCGCATCAAACAACTGATGGCTCCGGTTGATAAGGATGGTGAAAAGGTCTGGACCCTGCTGTCCCAACAGTTCAACTTTCTTTTGAATGCCTTTGGCTTTAAAGGTGAAGGCTACTTTGTGGGGGTATATACGGACTACAGCATTAATGAGGGAATCTCTTCCCGGTATTTCAGCAATGAGGTCATTACCGTCGACATCAACTCCAATAAAAAAGACAGTATGTACTGGGAAATCACCCGCCCCATCCCTTTGACCATTGCGGAGATTAAGGACTACCACTTTAAAGACAGCATGCAAGTGATCAAGAAAAGTGAGCCCTACCTGGATTCAATCGACCATAAGAACAATAAAGTCACCCCTACTCACATTTTCCTCACTGGTAAAACCTTTCGCCATAGTTTCAAAAAACAATCCTGGAACTTTCCTTCGCTGGTGGAACTGTTCCAGTTCAACACTGTGGAAGGATTTGTGCCCAATTTAGGTTTTAGCTTTACCCAAGATTTTGAAGATTACCGCTTCTACCGTATTAATCCCGAATTCCGCTATGGATTCAGCAATGAACGCTTCAATGCTCACATAAAAACCCGGTATTATTACAATCCCTTAAAATTTGCTTCTATTCGGGTATCCGCGGGCCGGTTTGTGGAATCATTGAATGAATCAGTGCCGCTTACTGCTTTTGACAATACATTCTACACCCTGTTGGAGGAAAAGAACTTTCTGAAGATTTATGAGAAGAGCTACTTTAAGGCAGAGCACCGTTCAGAGATCGTCAACGGATTCTATTTGACGGGTTCTCTGGAATGGTCGCAGCGCCGACCCCTGGAGAATACCAACGACTATACCTTCACGGACCGGGATGAGCGGGAGTTCACCCCCAACGCCCCGGATAACATTGAACTGAACCCTACGGAGTTTCCCAAGCACCAGGCCTTTCTGTGGAATTTGAAAGTCAAATGGCAGCCTGGTCAAAAATATATTAAAAGGCCCTACCGCAAGTTTAT
>JAOTYN010000041.1 GCA_029861825.1 Cyclobacteriaceae bacterium | reverse complement strand
CTTATCCCCCGGTTCAATCTGCATTAACTGAGTTTGAACAGCCACCGTATAGGGCTGACTAATAGTTTGTCCTTCACCGATCGGGAAAGCCTTGTCCTGATAGGCGTGCTCCAAAAACGCCTGATCAAAAAACACGTGCCGGGGAACCTGATTTATAGCTGCCAGTACTTTGGGATCATCGATCCCTTTTTTCTCTAAAGTTCGGATGAGGGCTTTTCGCAAGCCCCGGTGACGATAACTGTCTTCAAACATCTATTTTTGCCTTCCAGCTACGAATATAGTTGAATCTTACAGGAGTTCTTTAATCAAATTTAAATTTTACCGGGCTCCTTGAAAATTAAAAGAAGAAGAAAGGATTCCTGGAACACATTGACTAAATTCCGCACATGTTCACGGGGATAATAGAAGCTTTGGGAGGTGTAAAGTCCAAGCAGATGGAAGGGTCAAATTGCCTATTTACCATTGAAGCACCCCTGGCCTCAGAGCTACAGGTGGATCAAAGCGTTTCGCATAACGGGGTATGCCTGACCGTAACTGCTTTACTTCCAAATAACCAGTATCAGGTAGTAGCTGTAGAAGAAACTTTGGAGAAATCGAATTTGGGTGACATGCAAGTGGGATCATTAATCAACCTGGAGCGATCCATGAAATGGGGCGGGCGAGTCGATGGTCACCTGGTACAGGGGCATGTGGATCTTACCGGTACCTGCATAAATATCCAGGAGAAAGATGGCAGCTGGATATTCACCTTCGAATTTCAATCCCGGAACCGTCATCATCTGGTGGTGGAAAAAGGCAGTATCTGTATAAATGGGGTGAGTCTGACCTGCTTCAATACCTCCGAACACAGTTTCGATGTCACCATAATCCCCTATACTTTTGAACACACCAACTTCCATCGCCTTAACCCGGGCCACAGTGTCAATCTTGAGTTCGATATCATCGGCAAATATGTTCAGCGTCTGATAGAAAAGCCGGACTGACTTGATTCTTTGTGGGATAAAGTGTTAATTAGTTTCTTTGGCTATTATTATGGATACTGTTAAATGCATAGTTGTAGACGATGATCCTATGTCTTTACAGGTGCTCAAGCATTTTGTAGAAAAGACAAATTTTTTAGAGCTGAAACACGAGTGTCAAAGTGCTATTGAAGCCTCAAATATCCTTAGGGAAGAGAATGTAGATTTGATTTTCTTGGATATTCGAATGCCGGAAATGACGGGTATGGATCTGGTCAAGAGCCTGGAAGACGATTATGAGATTGTTTTGGTTACGTCCGAAACAGATCATGCTATTGAAGCTATCGAGTATAATGTGTCGGATTATTTGGTCAAGCCTATTGAGTACCGACGCTTTTTGAAGGCTGCGGAAAAAGCCCGTAAAAACATCGAACGCCTGAATGATCTTAATGATACTCAGAAAGATATATATGTAAAATCCGATGCTAAGATAGTAAAGATAGATCTTGATGATATTTCATATATAGAGGCTCTGGCCGACTATGTGATCATCAATACCTCGGAGAAGCGGCATATCGTGCACTCTACCATGAAAGGGATTGAAAAGAAAATGCCCTCTAAGAACTTCATCCGGGTCCACCGGTCCTATATTGTGAATACTGACAAGATCGTGTCTATGGAGGACCTGAATATTAGGATTGGAGACAAATTCATCCCCATTGGAGCCAGCTTCAAATCAGCATTTCTCGATAAGCTCAATTTCTTGTAATCTGAAATTTAAAGGGCACCTTCCCAGACAGCCAAAGGGTAAGTCGATATATAAAATAACCCAGGAATATACCTACTAAAGCTCCGCCTATAATGTCCAGAGGATAATGAACACCCAGGTAGATGCGGCTATAGCTGACCACCAACGGCCATATGAAAAGCAACCAGATCCCCCGGTTGTGGTGTTGGAATAATAACCAAAAGAAGGTGCTCACCGCAAAGCTGTTAGCCGCATGGGATGATACGAATCCATAATAACCTCCACACTTGGTAATAATTCTTACCAGATGGCCGATTTCCGGATCATGGCAAGGACGATAGCGTTGGAAGAAGGGTTTCATAAAGGAAGAGGTGAGCTGGTCGCTGATCACCACCAGCAATACCACGGCTACTATGCTGTAAACGGCTTGCCAGCCAAATTGTCTGATCAGTAAATAGAGCAGAATTATATAGAGCGGGATCCAATTATATTTTTCCGTAATACCGGCCATAAGCATATCCAGAAATGGGCTGCTCAGGCGGTGAATGTACAGCATCAACTCTTGGTCCCAGCCGGTAAGGAAATCAATAATCTGCTCCATCCACCCAATTTATGCCTTTTTTAAGACCTCGCAAGGTTTGGTATTCTTCGGTGTCTTCTGCAGGACGGTGATCGTATTCCCAATGAGCTTGCGGCGGAAGACTCATTAAAATAGACTCCGTGCGACCACCGGTATCCAATCCGAATTTAGTTCCTTTGTCCCAAACCAAATTAAATTCCACATAGCGACCCCGTCGTATCATTTGCCACTCCTTTTCTGCTTCACCATAGGGCAACTGGTGGTTCTTTAACATCAGCTTATTATAAATTGGTACGAAGGCCGATCCTACTGCTTGCACAAACTCCCAGCGTTGTTTTTTGCTAAACCCTTGCTGATCTGTAAGACGATCGAAAAATATACCGCCCACGCCGCGGGTTTCTTCCCGGTGCTTTAGGTAAAAGTAATCGTCGGCCCATTGCTTGAATTCCAAATAATAGGAGGCATGGAACTGATCGCACACCTGTTTTAACTGGCTGTGAAACGATTGTGCATCCTGCTTATCGATATAATGCGGAGTAAGATCAATACCTCCGCCAAACCACCAGGCACCGCTGGTCATTTCGAAGTAACGCACATTCATATGGATTATGGGTACTTTAGGACTATGCGGATGCAACACGATGGAAACTCCGGTAGCAAAGAAATCGGCCGGCTGGAGTTGCAAAGCGTTTAATATGTTGTCAGGGGTAGGACCATGCACTGCCGAAAAATTCACCCCGCCTTTTTCCAATATCCTGCCGTTTTTGATGGTCCGGGTACGGCCTCCGCCTCCATGGGGACGTTCCCAGAGGTCCTGTTCAAATTCACCTGCACCATCGGCCTTTTCCAAGCCCCGACAAATATTGTCCTGCAGCTTTTTGAACCATTGGGCGATTTGATCTTTCGAAGGCTCCATTAGGCTGTAAAGCTATTTAATATCTAAATAAGAAATCAAAAAAGGCTCACGATAATTGAAGCACCTAGGCTATATTTTGTAATTTTAAGCCCCGGAGCGTCGCTTTGGGGCAATATCAAACAAACAACAACCGTATATGGGAACCGCCTCGCAGCAGGTCTCAAGATCCAAGATAAAACAGAAAACCCTCCTTGAAGCCTACCGGCTGATGTGCACCGCTCAGAGTATGGCACAACTATACGAAGATGAGCGTGCAGTATGCAGTAAATATGTGCACAGCACTTCGCGCGGTCATGAAGCTATCCAATTGGCAGCGGCATTACAGATAATGCCCCAGGATTATCTCTCGTTGTATTACCGGGATGATTCATTCCTCCTAGGTCTCGGAATGTCCCCCTTCGAGTTAATGCTGCAACTGTTGGCGAAGGCAGATGATCCATTTTCCGGAGGGAGAAGTTACTATTGCCATCCTTCCCTGAAACGTGAAGGATTTCCCACCATACCCCATCAAAGCTCAGCTACCGGTATGCAAGCAATCCCTGCTACCGGCATGGCTCACGGACTTCAGTATCTGGCGGATGAGGGACTGCTGAAGGGCCGCAATAAGCCATTGGTGCTTTGCTCTTTGGGAGACGGGTCCGTCACTGAGGGTGAAGTTTCAGAAGCCTTTCAAATGGCGGCTTTGAAACAACTTCCGATCCTGTATTTGATCCAGGATAACGACTGGGGCATCTCCGCCACCGGGGATGAAATGCGTAGTATGGATGCCTACGAGTTCATAGCCGGCTTTAAAGGCATAGAGCGCATGCGGGTTGACGGATCGGATTTTGTGGACTCTTACCTAGCCTTAAAGGAGGGATTGGATTTTGTTAGAAAAGAACGTCGCCCTTTGCTGATCCATGCCAAATGCCCACTATTGGGTCATCATACCAGTGGGGTACGCAAAGAATGGTACCGCAGTGAAGAAGATTTGCAGCGGCATGCCCAAGACGATCCCATTACAAAGTTCCATGGCTATCTTTTAGATGGGGGAGTAGATGCTAAGAAGTTAGAAGACATTGCCTCCAAAGCACAAAAAACGGTCCATCAAGACTACCAAATGGCCGTGAATTCGGAAGACCCCGATGCCAGCAGTGTAATGGATCATGAGTTCGCTCCAACGCCGATTTTAAAGGAAAAAGGGTTACGCGAACCTGACGGAGCGGAAAAAGTGCTCATGGTAGATGCAGCCTTGTACGCCCTTGACGAAATCTTGCAGCAACATCCGGAAGCCCTGCTTTACGGCCAGGACGTAGGGGGACGCCTGGGAGGGGTGTTCAGAGAAGCTGCCAACCTCACCAAAAAATACGGGGTAAACCGGGTATTTAATACTCCCATACAGGAAGCCTACATTGTGGGCTCCACGGCCGGTATGTCGGCTGTAGGTTGTAAGCCGGTTGTGGAGATCCAGTTCGCGGATTATATCTGGCCCGGTCTCAATCAGTTGGTGGAGGAGTTGTCCAAGTCATGCTACCTTTCTCGTGGTCAGTTTCCCGTTCAATCCCTAATCCGGGTGCCCATAGGAGCTTATGGTGGTGGAGGCCCTTATCATTCTGGGAGTGTGGAGTCTACTCTACTGAATATCAGAGGAATAAAGGTGGTTTTTCCTAGCAACGCCGCCGATATGAAGGGACTCTTCAAAGCGGCATTTTATGATCCCAATCCCGTAGTAATGTTGGAACACAAAGGGCTGTATTGGTCTAAGGTACCGGGCACGGAGGCTGCCAAGATCAAAGAGCCGGACGCGAAATATATCATTCCACTGGGTAAAGCCCGCATGGTACAAGAGGCCCAGGAGGCCCACAAACAGGAGGGACGTGCGGCGGTGATCGTCACCTATGGCATGGGGGTGTATTGGAGCCTGACTGCCAGCAAAGAATTTTCACAACGGGTCAGCATAATAGATCTAAGAACACTAAATCCCTTGGATTGGGAATTTGTAGAGCAGCAGGTACAACAGCACCACCGCTGTCTGGTACTTACCGAGGAGCCCATACTCAATTCCTTTGCGGAGTCTCTGGCTGGACGGATCAGTAATCGGTGTTGGGAATATCTGGATGCCCCAGTAGCTTTCTACGGAGCAGATAACTTGCCGGCAGTGCCATTGAATGTAGATCTGGAAGCGGCCATGTTGCCTAATGCCGAAAAAGTAAGAGAGCAGCTGGAGGGTTTGCTCAACTACTAGAAAGGATATCCAATCCCGATGTTTAAAGTGATGGAATTTTCTGTGGTGTCGCTCAGACCACCAAATTTGAAATCATCTAAAACCCATCTCTGGCCCGCAGGGCGTGCCGGTTCATAGGCCTTTATCCCAAGATCCACACGCATGATCAGGAAGGTAAAGTCCATGCGCACTCCCAACCCAGTTCCCAAAGCTATTTCTTTGTAAAAGTGATCTGCTTGGAATTTTCCACCGGGTCGGCGCACCTCTCCATCGTCGCTGACATCGTCTCGTATTGTCCAAATATTGCCGGCATCTATAAAAAATGCCCAATCCAGGAATCCCACTAAATTTTGACGAAATTCCAGACTGGCCTCAAAAATAATTTCTCCGGGTTGCTCAAAGTTGTAGTCGATAATGCCATTCTCGTTAAGTGGCGTATAGGATCCCGGTCCCAGTCGGCGAGGACCCCAGGCTCGGATACTGGAACTGCCGCCGGCAAAGAAGTTCTTTTCATAGGGAAGTATCAGGTTATCACCATAAGGAATGCCTATTCCAGCATTCAGGCGCCAAGCCAAAGCTCCTCTAGCCGATAAGGGAATCAGTCTACGGTAATCTACGTTGAACTTTAAAAATTTGTAGTTCTGAAGGCTGTCATGCTCCAGGAATTCGGTTCCGAAAATATTCAAAAAGGTACCACCGCTTTCTGCAAATAGCCTCAAATAAGAGCTCTTGTTCTGATAAGTGCCGTATTGGTTAAAGTCAAATAGGGAATTGAAGTACATGCTGCTGACGAAGGACCTTTCAAATGCCCTGTGGAAACTGGTACCCAGGCTATCGCTTTCATCCAATACCTCTTTGAAAGCTTCAGACTCGTTACGGGTATTGATGAGATTCACATCGGCCAGAGTAAAATTGAACAAACGGCTTTGATCTCTTTGCCAACTGTATCCCAGGGAAGCATTGAGGTTGTCACGGGTAAAATCGTCGCGATCCACAAATTCGTACCCTACGGAAATACGGGTTTTGGGGTTAAGCTCGCCCAGTCGTGATTTAAAATTATTGCCCAGCGGGAAAACAAAATCTGGAAGCGTCAATGAAAGATTGCCTCCTACCTCCAGGCTGTTGGCAACACTGCCGTTGTTGCTGTAGGAAGTTACCCCATCTATTCCGAAACGGCCGCTAATTTGGAAGATCTCCAGTCCACCAAAGGTATTGCGATTTTTGAGGTTGAAATTATAAAACGGACCCGGCACCCTCTGATTAGCGGTTACGTTTATTCCTACTTCATGGGTAAGCTGGTAGCGATCAAGGGGGCTGGTAAAGATGTTGGCTATAAATTTACCAGCGGTAGTGTCGTAGTTTATGTTGACAAACTTAAACATGTCCAGATTGGCCAATTGCCGCTGGGTAGAGAACGTCTTCTCCTTACTGTAGAGGTCACCGGGGTAAATGAACAAACGGTGATCCAATATCTTTTTAGAGAATTTTTCTTCAAAAAACCGGTAGGTAATACGGTTGAAGTAGCTGCTCTGTCGCTGAGGTCCAATATTCGGGGTGTTGGCATCGGTGGTAAAGATCACACTGTCCACCTTGAAAACTTTATGAAATCCACGTTTGGAGGGAGTATTTACAATGGTTTTCATGGCCACTTTGCGATTTCCCAAGAGGGCTGTGTCCACAGCAAATTCGATAAATTGACGACTGAATTCAAAGTAGCCGTTGTTTTTCATCAAGTTCTCCAGCCGAATGATCTCCTGATCAAAATTCTCAGTATCGTAGTTGTCACCTTTCTGGATCAAACTCATCTTTTGATGGGTCTGTACTAGTTCCGTTAAAGCGCTATCACCGGTTACCAGGATGAGGCTGTCCAGCACGTAAGGTCGGTCTTCAACCACTTGGTAGGTGACATATGCTCTTCTGTTAAAATAGCGTATTGAACTGGAAACCTGCCCGTGGAAATATCCTTTACTCTGAATAAACTGCGCCATCTTCTGCTCAGTCGTCGCCGTTAAAGCGCTGTCGAAGACGGAAAGGGGCTCACCCCATTGCATGAACTTATTGCCGTTCTTAAGCACATTGTCCACTTTTGCAATCTTGTTTTGCTTGCGGTTCTGCAACCGGGTGATTTTGGCATTTTCTCCAGCTTTGGAGGCGATCTTATGATCAAATTTAGCGGCGACCTTTTCCTTCTTTTTTTGGATCTTGACGGAATCGTATTTTTTACTCCCTACCTGATACATCCAGGTGTAAAGAGAGATGGGGAATATTTTTAGCACCTTTCTGTTGGGCTTTTGCTGATACAATTCCTCCAGTCTTTCCGTCTCAATTTCTTTGGCCCCCCGGATCTTGTTGCGGTTGAGCAGATATTCATCATCTTGCAGGCTTTTAGTGCCAATGCAACTGGTAAATATGGAAAGGAGGACCAGGCAGTATAAAAAATTGTATATTTTCAACTTGGATTTACTGCCGGATATGATCTCAAAAGGCACTATAAGGTTTATTAAGTCTTTGCAATTAAAGAAATACCGCAAACAAGCACAAAGCTTTTCAGTTGAAGGAGCAAAAAGCGTGCTGGAATTAGCTCAAAGCTCTTTTGAGATCACCCATCTGATGGTGACCAAACCGTTCTGGGAGGACAACGAAAAATCTCTCAAAATGTTGGAGGACCGGGTAGCAGTGGTTACCAATAAGCAATTAACTGCTATTAGTGCTTTCAAGACCAATGAAGCGGCCTTGGCAGTGGCCCGATTCAGACAACATCCACCATGGGAGGTTGAGCCCGATGAGTATGTGATCGCTTTGGACCGCATCCGCGATCCTGGAAATTTTGGTACCATACTGCGTATTGCCGATTGGTATGGGATCAATAAAGTAGTGGCTTCGTCCGATAGTGCGGACTATTATCATCCCAAGGTTATCCAAGCCAGTATGGGTTCTTTCACCAGGGTAGCGGTTTACCACCAGGATCTTCATGAGACGCTGCAAGGTATGACAAATATTTTTGCTGCTGGCATGAAGGGAGAGGATGTACATAAGGTAGACTTCCCCGCTGGCGGGGTATTAGTAATTGGCAATGAGGCCCAGGGTTTGGATACCAGCCTGACTCCCCTTATTCACCAAACGGTATGTATTCCTGGCTACGGAGTGGCGGAATCGCTTAATGCTGCGGTAGCTACAGCGGTAATTTGTGATAATATCCGTCGCTCCCTAAATACTAACTAGCAGCTGCAGCTTCTTTTCTCATTTTATGGGCCAGTTCATGGCCCAAATACCGGTCGATAAGGAAATGGCCTAGGTAAATCATAGGGGTAAGCAAAATGGCCAGGGAAAATTTGTAAAGGTAGTTTACCGTGCCAATGGCCAGGACACGCACCAGATCCCAGTCAGCCCCTACATAGAAAGCGATCATCAACACCACATAACTATCGATGAACTGCGACACCAGGGTAGAGCCGGTGGCCCTCAACCATACTTTTCCTTCACCGGTAAGTCGTTTGATGCGATGGAAGACCAGTACATCCACGATTTGGCCGACCAAAAAAGCTACCAATGATCCCACGATGATCCACAATCCTTGTCCGAAAATTTTACGGAATGCCAAGTCCATATCAGGGATACTTTGTGTGGGGTCCTTTTGCAGTCCGCTTTGAAATTGCCACCACTCATTTGGCACCAAATGGATACCCCAAAAAAACATAAAGAAGGCGTAAAGGATTAACATCACGGCCATATTGGATAGAGTACGCACACCTTTTTTTCCATAGTATTCATTAATTATATCAGTCATTACGAACACTACGGGCCAAAGCATGACTCCGGCGGTCAGATTAAAGCCCAAACCATCAACTCCAAACAGTTTCAGGTTGAGCGGTTCGAAACCTAATGAAGCCTCCAGGGAAAAGATCTTGACCCCAATGAACTCAGCCACCAGGGTATTGGTGATAAAGAATCCTCCCAGGATCAAAAACAACCGATGCTTTTTCTCCATAATTAATGTTCTACAGCAATGCGTTCCCCTTCAATAGCCAGATGACTATTGGAGAACACCTCTTGGGCTTCTTTCAATAAGGGGTCCAGATCTCGGTAGCGAATTGAAAAATGTCCCAGGATCAATCTTAGGACCTCAGCTTTTTGCGCGATCCTGGCGGCTTCCAGGGCAGTGCTATGATAGGTATCATGTGCCCGTTGTTTTCTATCACTTAAAAAGGTGGATTCATGGTAAAGCAGGTCCACGCCTTTAATATAAGGGATGATCTCTTCATTGTAGCGGGTATCGGAACAGTAGGCATAGGAGCGGGCTTTTTTAGGTGGAAAGGTATACTGTTCCAACCGATACTTGATACTGCCATTGCCGTCGGTAACGTGGTTGCCTGATTTCAGAATACTTAGTTCATCCGTAGACAGCACCCGCAGGTCCTGTTCTTTGTTCAACCTATAAGGTCTGGGCTTCTCTTTAAATAAAAACCCCGTGCAGGGGATGCGGTGGTCCAGCGGAAAGGAGGTTACGGTAATTAAGTCAGTTTCCAGGATAAGATGGGAAGCATTAGGATCCAACTCCACAAAATTGATCTTGTAGCAAAGCACCATTTCAGTATACTTTAGGTGCATGGTAATGATATTGTCTAATCCCGGTGGTCCGAATATGGTGAGGTCTTCGTCCCTTTGTCGAAGGTGCATGGTGGAAATAAGGCCCACTAAACCCAGGTAGTGGTCCCCGTGAAGATGACTAATAAATATGTGGTGAATTCGATTGAGTTTAACACGGTACCTGCTGATTTGCATCTGAGTACCCTCACCACAATCTATCAGGAATGCCTGATTTTCAATTCTTAATACCTGGGCCGATTGATGCCTGCTATGGGCAGGCGCTGCTGAGTTGGAACCGAGTATGGTTAATTCAAACGACAATTATAAGCCGTTTTCATCTCCTTTAAGATCCCCTTCGATTTCGTGCATGAACACGGCATCACGAGCCTCCTCTACAGAAGGGAGTATGTTCAGGATAGAATCCAGCTGAGATATTTTTATCAACTTGATCACGTGGTCGGAGATAGAGGTCAATACCAGTACACCTCCACCGTCATTGGTGATACGGTTCCCCACCAATAAGGCGCTAAGGCCAGATGAGTCAATATATTTGACTTCCTTCAAATCCAAAATCACGTTTTTGGTGCCTTCGGCATGCAGACTTACAAAATCAGATTTTAACTGAGGGGCTAGGGTAGAGTTAAGTTTTTCTTCGTGAAGGTGTATTAAGGTGTATTGTTCTTGTTTGTCTATGGTATATTTCATGCCTTTGAATAGTTTCCGTTCTTAATTATCTACAGGATCTGCTAAAAACTGCAAAATACACTGTTGAATTTGGTCGAGGTTATGAGGTAGTTCAGGTTTCTGAAAAGGCTTTCCCATTACCTTTTCGAATAATTCAATATACCGCTCTGAAATGGAATTTACAACCTTGTCTGTCATTTCGGGTATGGTTTGTCCTTCCAGTCCCTGAAAGCCATTACTCATCAACCATTCTCTAACGAATTCCTTGCTAAGTTGTTTCTGAGGCACTCCTTTTAACTGTCGGTCCTCATAACCTTTAGCATAAAAATATCGAGAAGAATCGGGAGTATGGATCTCGTCAATTAGGATGACCTCATCATGATACAGCCCATATTCATACTTGGTATCTACCAGTATTAACCCTTTGGAAGCGGCAAGCGCAGTGCCACGGTCAAACAGAGCTTGAGTGTACTGTTCCATAATACGGTAGTGATCTTCATTTACAATGCGGCCCTTCAAGATCTCCTCCCGGGAGATGTCCTGATCATGCCCTTCTGCCGCTTTGGTGGTAGGGGTTATAATAGGGTGAGGCAGCCGGTCATTTTCTTTCAGCCCGTTAGGCAATGGCACGCCGCAAATGGTGCGTTTCCCCTCCCGGTACAATCTCCACGAATGTCCTGCCAAATATCCTCTGATCACCATTTCGACGGGTAATGGTTCACACCTTTTTCCTATAGTCACGTGGGGGTGTGGGGTGGCGATCAACCAATTAGGTACCAGGTCTTCTGTAGCTCCCAGAAAACTGGCGGCAATTTGATTTAAAACTTGTCCTTTATGGGGAATGGGCCTGGGGAGAACTACGTCAAAAGCCGAAATGCGATCGGTAACTACTACCGCCATAGTATCAGTAAAATGGTAAACATCGCGAACTTTACCCCGATAGAATTTTTCCAGTCCGGGAAAGCTGAAATTTGTTTCTTTGATGGCCCAACTCATGGTGTCCAAATTTAAGGAAAAAAAATAGCCAGCAATAAATATTACTGCTCAAAAAGTTCCTCGTTCTCTATTTTACCACGGTTGAATGTGACCTTTTTAACTAGTATACCGGATTCATTGAAATATTCCCAAACTCCGATTTCTTTGTCTTTAAGGTATTTGCCTTTAATTTCTACTTGACCTTGAGCAAAGAATCGCTGAAAGGGACCGGTTTTTTTTCCTAGTTTATAATCTGTTTCACTGGCAATCTGGCCTTGTGGGTGATAGGTGCGTACAATACCGTGAGTTAGACCCTGCAGAAAAGGCTCTTCGGAGTGCTTACGACCCAAGGAATCGAAGGTGACCCTGCTTTGGATCTTGCCCTCCTGATATTCTTCCAGGGATTGGAGCTCTTGATTGGTATGAAAGTATTTCCATCGGCCGAAGGGTTTACCGTTCTTATGAACCTTTTCGACAGACACGGTTCCCGTGGGATGATACTCAGTAATTTTACTGTCTTTCTCCATTTGCTGGTACACCGCTTTTGATTTTACAGTGCCGTCGGGGTAGTATTGGTAGTTTTCTCCCTTCCGTTTGCCCACTTCATAGTCATATTGATGCTTTAGTGCTCCTGAAGGGTAATATGCTTTATTAGGACCGTTCAGCATGCCGTCCAGGTAATTTCCCTCTTGGATCAATTGTCCCGTCTTATTGTAGGTTCTGAAAACACCTGATTTCTTGCCGCTTTCCAACTGCGATTCTGTATCCAACTGCCCGTTTTGGTAGTAGGTCTTGAAAAACCCATTCACCAATCCATCGGTGTAGTTGGCTTCCGAGCGCAGTTGTCCGTTGGGGTAGTACTTTTTAGAAATACCGTTAGGTTTTCCCCGGGCATAGATAATCTCACTTTTTAAGTTGCCACCAGGATGATACTCCACGATCAGTCCGTCCGGCTTGCCATGGGCAAAGTGCGCTTTACTCTTGACGGTACCATCATCGAAGTAGGTGATCAGATCACCCTGGATAGTATCTTGCTGGAAATGGACCTCCTGGATCAATTTTCCGTTTTGGGCAAAGGCCTTAACTAATCCGTGTCGCTTGCCATCCTTAAAATTAGTGGTACGCAGAGCAGTACTGTCCGGGTAGAACTCCTCAAAAGTGCCGTACTTTATGCCTTTTTCAAACTGTCCGCGTATGGCTAAAGCACCATTTACATGGTATTTCGCATAGGGGCCGTGCACCAGGCTGGAATCTCCCTCCAAGATTTGATATTCTTCATTTATCCGGGTTTGAAGGGAATCGTGGTAGGTTCGGACCCAAGTTTGGCCATGAGCGTGAATACTGAGGAGGAAGCCTACTGTAATTGCTAAAAGTGCTTTCATATCTAAAAAATACTTCCTAAAAACGTTGGCCAGGGGAAGTTATTATACTTTTTCCAAAACCAGGGCGGAAGCTCCGCCCCCTCCGTTACAGATACCGGCTACGCCAATTTCTCCCTCTTTGTGATGCAGCACACTGTTTAAGGTGGTGAGGATACGTGCTCCACTGCAGCCCAAGGGGTGTCCAATGGCTACCGCACCTCCGAAAACATTGACCTTATCGGCATCCAGTTCCAAATTGATATTGTTAGCCAGGGCTACAGCCGCAAAGGCCTCATTTATTTCGTAAAAGCTCACATCGGAACTGTCTATACCTGCATGAGCCATAGCTCGGGGTATAGCCAGCGACGGCGCGGTGGTGAACCACAAAGGATCTTGAGCGGCATCTGCAAACCCTCGAACTTTGGCTATGGGCTTAACACCCAATTCTTCGACCTTTTCCTTAGACATGAGGATCAGCGCTGCCGCTCCATCGTTGATAGTGGACGCATTCGCAGCGGTCACCGTACCCTCTTTGGAAAATACCGGGCGCAAGCTGGGGATCTTTTCAAAATTTACTTTCTTGAATTCTTCATCTTCGGTCATGACTACCGGGTCACCCTTTCTCTGAGGGATCTCTATGGGAATGATCTCATCTTTGAAATATCCGGATTCTGTGGCTGCGGCCACTCTTTGGTAAGAGGAGATGGCATAATCATCTTGCTGCTCACGGGTAATGTTCATTTCCTTGGCGGTGTGATCGGCGCAGTTGCCCATGGCAAATTGGTTGTACACTTCCCACAAGCCATCTTTCTCCAGGCCGTCAACCAAAGCGCCCTGTCCGTATTTATAGCCAAACCGGGCCTTGGGCAAATAGTACGGGATATTACTCATGCTCTCCATTCCTCCAGCCACCACTACATCGTTGATGCCCAACATGATGGATTGCGCTCCCAGCATCACCGATTTCATCCCCGAAGCACATACTTTATTGACTGTGGTACAGGGTACATTATGGCCGATGCCTGCTTGAATGGCTACCTGTCGAGCCGGGGCTTGCCCCAGGTTTGCAGAGATCACATTGCCAATGAAAACCTCATTTACTTCTTTGGGGTCTACCTGGGCTTTTTGCAGCGCTCCCTGAACCGCTTTAGTTCCCAATTCTACGGCGGTAAAGCCGGAGAGGATCCCCCCGAAACTTCCAATGGGCGTACGTGCCGCGGAAATTACAAATACTTCTTTCATGAGTGAGTTGTTTCTACATTACCAGTCCGGCTTACCGCTGTCCGGTCTTTTGGTGGACTTCCTTTTGTTTTGTTGAATATACTGGACTTCAGCGTTCTTCATAGCCTCCAGAATCATCTTGGCTTTTTCCTCGCTGATCTTCATTTCTTCAATTTTGGAGGGATCGGATGGTCGTTCCTGGGCTTGCTGCTCCTGTTGCTGTTCGTCCTGTGGTTGCTGAGGGTTTTTTTCCTCGCCTTCCTGAGGCTCTCCGTACTTTTGTTCGGAGTCTTCCGGTTTTTGTTCTCCGGACTCTTCCTGTTGCTCATCCTCTCCGGACTGCTGTTGTTCTTGATTTTGCTGCTCCTGATTCTGCTGCTCCTGCTGCTCTTTATTTTGATCTTGTTGCTGTTGATCTTGATCTTGTTGCTGTTGGTTGTCCTGATCTTGATCCTGATGTTGCTGTTGCTCATCCAGCATCTTACTCACCAATTCATAGTTGAAACGAGCGTCTTCATTTTGTGGGTTTATTCGTAAGGCCGACTTGAACATTTCTTTGGCCTCTTGCAGACCCTCTCCATCTTCTGATTGTTCGGAAAGCTGATAGCTCATTACGCCTAACTGATTGTAGGCCAAGGATCTGATGGGGCCGCTGGTG
>JAOTYN010000406.1 GCA_029861825.1 Cyclobacteriaceae bacterium | reverse complement strand
CTAACAGTCTGGATGCAAAGGAGAAACATTTGCTGAAAGCCACTATAAGTCTTCCGAGCCTGTTGGAAGTTGTCCTGACCAGGGCTCGTATCAAGGAAACTAAGGGTAGTCTGCACGATGCCCTGGCAGACTACAACCAATGCCTTGAAATAATAGACAGTTTACAAGCAGACTTTCGAGCGGAGTCCCAACAAATATTAATGGGAAATGCCTTTGCCATTTACGACGGTGCCTTGGAGGTTTTGGAACAAATGCATTTCCAGGGGAACACCGAAGTATTGGACCAGGTTTTGGCTTTAATGGAAGGTTACAAAAGCCTACTGTTGAATGAGGCTTTCATGAGGACCCATGCATTGGAATTTGCGGGTGTTCCATCGGCAGTGACTCGAAAAGAGGAGGCCTTTAAAAACCGCATAGGATTTCTGAAACAAAAAATATGGGATGCTCAGCGGGCCGAAGATGAAACAGGTCTCGCAGAACTTCAGAGTAAGTTGTTTCTGGAGGAAAATAACTACGACAATTTTAAAGCGCAGTTACGTACAGACTATCCCAAGTATTACCAGTTGAGATATACCAGATCCTCCCCAACGGTCAAGGAAGTACAAGACAAAATATTAAGTGATGACCAGGCAATGGTCGAGTACTTTATAGGCCAAAACAAACTATTTGCCCTGGCCATAAGCCCTCTGGGGGAACAATTGATCAGTGTTCCTTATAGCAAAGAACTAGCAGCTGATCTCACGTCGTTTTACCAACTGAGCTCTAAAAGGACCGTAATTGCAGATTATGAAGCCGAGGTCAGGAAATATGCCGAAACCGCCTATCATCTTTACCAAAGCTTACTATTACCCTTGGAAACGGTAATACAAAACCATAATCTGATCATTATTCCGGATGGAGCCCTACACTTTATAACCTTCTCCGGATTATTAACGGAACCTTCCGACGAGTTGAACTTTGCGAAACTTCCCTATTTGATTCGTAAGGTTAATACCAGTTACTATTATTCGGCCGGACTGTTACAGACCAGTCTGCAGGCCGGCAATCGGAAACAGCCCAAATCCATGCTGGCCCTTACTCCGGAGGTACGTGGGCCCCAAGAATTTGACAATTTGATGGCATTTAGGGAGGGAGATGAATTGGGCCGGATCCCAGGAGCTTATTACGAGGTAGTAAATATCGGTGAGTTGATAGGTGCAGATTTCTACACCGGTTCAGAAGTTAGCGAAAGCAATTTTAAGCGCATGGCTAATGATTATAAAGTACTGCACCTGGCTATGCACGGAGTAGTGGATAATCAACATCCAAACTTCTCCAGGTTAGTGTTCAATTCCGAAAACGACACGCTTAATGACGGGTTGCTGCACACCTATGAGCTCTATAACATGAAACTAAATGCTGATCTGGTAGTGCTCAGTGCCTGTAATACAGGCTATGGTACCTTGATGAAAGGGGAGGGGTTATTGAGCTTGGGTCACAGTTTTGCTTATGCCGGGTGTCCAAATATCTTAATGAGCAAGTGGCCGGCAGCGGACCAACCTACCAATGAGCTCATGCAGTATTTCTATGCTCAAATAAAAGATGGGGTGCCAAAAGATGAAGCGCTTCGACAGGCCAAACTGCAATATCTAGGTACCGGTGACAAGATCACCACTCATCCCGTTTTTTGGGCCAACTTTGTGCTGGTGGGTAATAATCTGCCATTGGAATTGGACCGCACCAGTTGGATTAGCTGGTTGGTTTTGGGGGCAGTGCTGGTGGTACTGTTTGGTGTGGTGTTGGTCCGGATGCGTAAACGACGAAGGTTAGTTACTACGGAAGGTATGTCGTGATGATCCGGATAGTGATCTTTTATGGTGACTATTTCCGGATTAGACAGTAGATAAAGGGTTTTTGTGCGCATATAAACAGTTGTAGCAATAATGGTTTAATTATGACCAAAGACAAAAAAGCACGGGGGGAGAATATTTATGGAAAGCCTGAAATTAGTTCGGGACATGATATTGCTGTAACAAGTAGTCAATGGTTTGGAGCTCTATTTTTTTACTTGATTAATTTTGGCAAAATTCCTTTGAAAGAACTTTGGACAAGGAGATACTCTCGACGTAATCTTTGGATTGGCTATCTTATTAAACTGTTGTTTCTTGCCATAATAGTATTTTTAGCCTGGAAATACTATTTAAAAGATATGGTTTAATAGAACAGCTGCCAACCTACGCGATATCTCCAGGCCTCCATTTTTTTTCTGTATTTTTAGATTCGGCCTGATGCATAGCTTTGGCCGATGTAAAGCATTCCCATGATATATTGTAACACCTAATCACCGATGTATCGTCATCACTTATAAAAACCCCTAGAATGACCTCACCAAAAAGAATGGCAAGGCTTACCGGAGTGTTATACTTGTCTTTACTACCCTTTGGGATTTTTAGCTTTGTTTATGTTCCGTCCATAATATTTGTCCATGGTGATATTTCAGAAACGATCAATAACATCATGGAACATGAGTGGATTTTCCGAATGGGCACCATCAGCCACTTAATAAGTCAGCTTCTGGTGGTTTTTCTGGCTCTATCTATGTTTCGTCTCTTTAAATATGTGAACAAGGATAGGACAGTACTCATGATGGTCCTTGCCCTCCTCGGCCTACCTGTAGCATTCCTTAACGAAGTTCATAATCTCGCGGTAATTCGGCTGCTTGCCCCTGAATATAATGTGTTTACCTTGGATCAGCTCAACGCCCAGGTGATGCTATTTCTGGACATGAGCCGGAATGGAGTGCTAATTGCCCAAATCTTCTGGGGACTCTGGCTGTTACCTTTAGGATTGTTGGTATATAAATCAGGATTCTTACCGAAATTTTTGGGGATTCTTGTTTTGATAGCAGGATGTGCTTATTTGTTTGATTCGATCATGCAGATTCTGCTCCCTGGCTTTTTATTAGTAAGCCGATTCACCTTTATCTTTGAAATAGTTCTTCCCATTTGGCTCTTAGTCAAAGGGGTTAATGAGGTAAATTGGAAGAAACTTGTTCCAAAAATCGAGTTTAATAACCAATAGTTGGGGATTGAGTTTAAATGTACATTTGGCAACAATGTACATAGCTTATGGCAGGAGAATCACCTCACATTCTGGCTGTAAGTTTAGCATATATATAACTTAAGCCCAATTCGGATGACAGACGAGCTTAAGTTGCAAATTTAGCTAGGAATGAAAGCTAGGAATGGCGGGAGACCCTACGTGAAACTCAGTTTGCCCCGTGGAGCTCCCTGTAACAACCTCCCCTTGAGACTTTTATCACCAATACCTTCCGCTCTAGGGGCATACTAGGAGAGGACAAATGCTGGTATTTGCAAAATTGATAAAATTCTTGCACATTTATATGTTACTTAATAGTAACATATGAACCAAATCACTGAATCAGAGGATACATTAGTTTGGAAGGCACTAGCGGACCCCACTAGGAGGGCTTTGTTGGATAGCCTTAGAGAGGCTCCACAAACCACCGGAGCGCTGTCTGCCATTTTCAATCATGTAGGCCGGTGCGCCATTATGAAACACTTGGGGATTCTGCAGCAGGCCAACCTCATATCTGTACAGCGGCAAGGAAAATACCGCTGGAACTATCTCAATGCTATGCCCATCCAGAACATCTATGAAAGATGGGTAAAACAATATCAGGTAAACTGGACAGCCGGATTAAATCAACTGAAAAAATACACTGAACACACTATAAAATCAAAGACCATGGATACTACCTTATCTACTGCTACTATCAAGTTATCAGTACCCATTAAAGCCCCCCAGGATCATGTGTGGAAATGCCTGCTGCATGAAGTGAACGCCTGGTGGCCTCATGACTTCTACACCAGTTCCAAAACTCAAAAATTTACCATCGAACCCCAGGTAGGAGGGCGCATGTATGAGGATTACGGTAATAATGAGGGACTTCTATGGGCCCAGGTCATCGTATTGGAATCTCCTAAGAATTTAGAACTAAAGGGTCACCTTACCCCGCAATTCGGAGGTCCGGCGCTAAATTTC
>JAOTYN010000405.1 GCA_029861825.1 Cyclobacteriaceae bacterium | reverse complement strand
AATACTTGGTTATCCTGATTATCCAACACCACTACAGCAGCATTTTTGATGTTGCGGTGGTAAATTTTACTGACATAATTTCTGACCAAAGCCTCTACTTTTTGTTGTAAGGACCAGTCCAGAGTGGTCTTTATTAAAGCGCGGGAATTGTTATAGGTGACCCTGTAAGAAAAGTGGGGGGCGTATTGAGGAGCGGCATTTCGCTGTGCAGTGAGTGGTTCTTCCAGGGCATCTTGAATATCAGCATCTGGAAAAATATTAGCCTGCTGAAATCGCCTTAACCATTGATCACGTACTGCCTTGATCTTATGGTTATGCCGGCCCGGAGTGAGGCTATTGGGTCGGTTAGGGATTACCGCCAGGCTGGTCAACTCCGCCAGGCTCAGCAGTTCCGGAGATTTTTCAAAGTAGAGGAATGAAGCGGCTTTCACTCCTTCAATATTTCCGCCATAAGGTACCAGGTTAAAGTACAATTGCAGGATCTCCTCTTTGCTGAATTTCCATTCCAGCTGTAAGGCTCGGAACATCTCTACCATCTTATTGGTATATGTCCTCGGCTTGGGTTTTAACAGACGAGCTACCTGCATGGTAATGGTGGATGCTCCTGAAGTGCGCTTACCTTTTACTACGTTGTTAAAAATTGCCCGGGTAAGCGCCAAGGGATTTATGCCAAAGTGCCGGTAATAATAGCGGTCTTCCTTGTAAAGAAAAGCTCGTTTAATCTCCGGGGTGATTTCTTCAACTTCCAGATACATGCGCCATTTGTCTTGCGAGTTTAAATAGGCATGGACCACAGTGCCATCCCTGGCTTCCACAAGGGGTGCAAACTCAATATCCACTTTTAATGGAAACAGAAAATTGAGCGCAACAAAAAGCAAAAATAAACCGCCAATCAATAGCAACATCCGCTTCCACAACTGATGCCCGCCTATGATATGGCGGATTATTTTCATTAAAGGTGTCATTATGTTACTAGAAAACGTGAACAAAGCCCTGCGTATTTCCTATTTAACAAATCTTAACATTTTGCGAGAAAATAAATAATACCTTCAACAGTTATCCTGTAAAATAGAGGAGAATAAAATCTCACTCCTGATCCCTCGATTAATAGAAACTCCACTATTTTCTTTAGTTTTAGTTCAACCTACAAAGACCTCTTATTGTGAACAGATCAATCGTGATGCTGTTGGTATTTTTATGTCTGGCCTGCAGCAAAAAAGACACCGCTAATGTATTGGAGAAGAACTTCCAGGATCAGGTAGAAGTAAACAGTAAGCTGAGCTTTACCTTCGACAAGGACCTGGTCAGCGATACCTTGCTAAATGTTTGGGATACTACAGAACTGATCACTTTCGACCCTCCTATTAAAGGGCGCTTCAGCTGGAAGTCGCCTAATCAGTTGATATTCATGCCCCTGCGACAAATGTCGCCGGCTACCCGCTACCAGGCTTCATTCAATGACAGGCTGGTGGCAAATACCGGCTACCGGTTAGGTGACGGCACTTCCTTTGAATTCCGGACTCCTTTACTAAAGCTAGAGCAAATAAACGCTTACTGGTCCGGAACTGAAGACCAACCGGATCAGGCGGTGCTGCAGGTGAACCTGGCATTTAATTACCAGGTGGAACCTCAGCAGCTAATGCCTCTGCTGGGTTTGAAGATCAATGAAAAACCTCATAAGATGGAGGTGATGGATCAAAACATCGACCAGGAATTAAAACTATATCTGCCAAACCTGCCACCGGAAGATAAGGAGTTAAAGGCCACCCTCACTCTGGGAGCTGGATTAAAGCCTTTCCAGGGTCAGTTGGCTTGGGAAGATTCCCGCAATGAAGAACTTAATATACCGTCGCCATTTGTTTTAACCATTCAGGACATTAACGCCGATCATGATGGTGTGGAGGGGGTAATCACAGTGGCCACTTCGCAGAAGGTGGTGGAAGCCGGTATCAAGAAGTTTCTTACCATCAAGCCAGCAGTGGACTATGATGTGCAGGTTAATGCCCAAGGGTTTTTTATTAGCAGTGAGGCCTTCAACGCAGATCGCACTTATGATATACAAATTGGCAAAGGACTGCAAGGAGCGATTGGGGGTGTACTAAAGTATGAAAGCAGTCAACAGATCTCATTTGGAAAACTAGATCCAGCTATTCGATTCGTAAATCGCAAGGCAAGCTATCTATCTGCACAAGGTCAGCGCAACCTGGAGATCAGAATTATCAATGTTCCCGAGGTTCAGGTACAGATCACCAAAATCTACGAGAACAACATAATGTCTTTTCTAAATAGTACCCAATACTATTACGATAGCGAATATGGCGATTACTACGATGATTACAATTATCAAAACACCAGTTCCCAAGGAGACGTAGTATGGGAACAAACACTTCAGACTAAGGATTTACCCCGATTGGGAAGCAGTCGCTTATTAAAATTAAACTTCATCGATAAGATCCGGGGTTATCAGGGTCTTTATGTAGTAGAGGTGCAAGCGCCCGACAGTTATTGGGTGAAAAGTCACAAAGTGGTAGCCATCTCGGATATTGGATTAATTGCCAAGAAGGGTCGTAATAGTGTAACGGTTTTTGCGAATTCATTGGAGTCTGCCCAGCCGATGCCCAATGTAGAGCTGACGCTTATTGGCCAGAACAATCAGATCATAGATCGAGTCAAAACCGATGCGCAAGGGGTTGCCACTTATCAGTGGGACAACTTATTAGCCAGTGGATTTAATTTAAACCTGATAACTGCCAGGTCTCCGGGAGATTTCAATTATTTGCCTTTTAATAAGACCCGCATAAGCCAGGCCCGCTTCGATGTGGGAGGCAACTATTTGAACAGTGCGGGTTATCAGGCATACGTCTATGGGGAACGCGACATCTATCGGCCGGGTGAAACCCTGAACATGGCCACGTTGGTAAGGAGCAATCAATGGGAGGTACCCGGTAGCATGCCATTAATCCTTAAATTGATTACCCCCAACGGCCAGGAACACGGAGCGGTGCGCAAAATTCTGGATGATCAAGGTATGGCTGAAGTGCAATTCCGGTTACCACCAGAAGCTATCACAGGTACCTACCTATTGCAAGTTTTTACTTCCAACAATGTTCTTTTGAATACTCACTCGGTAGCGGTCGAAGAATTTATTCCCGATCGTATAAAGGTGAGCCTGAACGCCGACAAAGAGAACTACCAAACGGCTGAGTCGGTTGAGCTCACGCTAACGGCCACAAACCTATTCGGTCCACCTGCAGCAAATCGCAACTATGAAGTGGAAATGAGTACCAACAAACAGTATTTCACTTCCAAAGAGCATCCCGACTTTCAATATGAATTGGCCAACGTTAATCAAAACTTTCCCAAAGTGCTGCGTACGGGTAAGACTAATGGACAAGGTCAGGCACTAGAAACTTTTGAGTTTCCCAATAGCTATCAGGATATGGGGGTTCTGCAGGCAGACTTTTTCACCACAGTGTTCGATGAAACAGGTCGACCTGTCAATCAGCGTCTGGGGGTTAACATTTATACTCAACAGGTTTTTTATGGCATAAAACCCGGCTCATATTATTTTGCTACCGGCGGGCCTATTAAATTCCCCCTGATAGCGGTAAATGCTGAAGGGAAGGCCTTAAATAATATTAAGGCTCAGGTGAAGGTGATCAAGCACGAATACAAAACCGTCTTATCAAAATCCGGCAGCTATTTTCGATACCGCTCGGAGGACGTGGAAAGGGTCATTAAGAATCAGGTGCTCACATTGAATGGCAGCGCTCAGCACTTGGATTTCACACCGGATCTTTCGGGTCGGTATGAAGTTAGAATTTCTAAACCTGGAAGTAATAGCTATGTTTCACGAAGCTTCTATGCCTATGGCTTCGGAAGTACTAGTTATAGCTCATTTCAGGTTAATAATGAAGGTCGGGTAGATATAACTTTCGACAAGGATAGTTACCTGGTGGGTGATGAGGCTCAAATTTTACTTAAAGCCCCCTTCTCCGGAAAGATCCTGGTCACCGTAGAACGAGATGAGGTGCTGGATCATTTTTATGTGGACACTGAT
>JAOTYN010000404.1 GCA_029861825.1 Cyclobacteriaceae bacterium | reverse complement strand
GACCTAGCTTTGGGAGTTATCAGCGGATCGGCTGGAGAGACCAGTGCCGTGGTCATACTGCTGGGAGGAGCCTATCTGATAGCCCGAAAAATGATGAACTGGCGTATACCGGTGTCCATCTTGACCACCGTTTTTGTGTTCAGCGGTATCCTTTATCTGATAGACCAACAGGCTTACCCTTCACCGTTATTCATGCTTTTCTCCGGCGGCTTAATGCTGGGAGCGATGTTTATGGCCACCGACATGGTGGGCTCCCCCATCACACCCTGGGGGGTGGTGATATACGGAGCGGTAATTGGCATTCTGGTGGTGGTGATACGTATTTGGGGCGGACTGCCAGAAGGCGTCATGTATGCCATACTATTAGGTAATGCGCTGTCGCCGCATATTGATAAGCTGATTATGCCACGCGTCTATGGTACAGTAAAACAAAAGCGGGTCGCATGATGGAAACTCCTACCATACAGGCACCCCAAACCAGTAGCTTTAATATGCTTAAAGCCATGGTGGTTATTGGAGTGCTGTGTGCTCTGTTGATCGTGTTGACATTTGAAGGCACCCTGCCCCGCATACAGCAACTGAGGGCTGAGGCTTTGGAAAAAGCCGTATTTAAGGTACTGCCGGGTACTGTCAGCATCCAGGCATTTCACTACGGTGAGGAGCAGGGTTTTGTTGAAATTAATGCCAAGGACCAGTCACCTGACCTGGTTTATGCCGGTTACGACCAACAGGGTACCTTAATAGGTATGGCGGTGGAGGCTAGTGGGCAAGGCTATGCGGACGTGTTAGGTATTCTTTACGGTTATAGCCCGGAGAATGAGACCATCGTTGGATTTCATGTTTTGGAGAGCAAGGAAACCCCAGGGTTAGGCGATAAGATCGAAAAAGACCCGGATTTCCTCTCTAATTTTAACGGGTTGGATGTGTCCCTTAAGGATAACTATAAGGAACTAAAGAATATGATAGTGCCTGTGAAACATGGCACTAAAACCCAACCCTGGGAAGTTGATGGTATCACCGGAGCCACCATTTCCTCAAGAGCCATTGGGAATATTATGGGTGCCAGTACTCGATATTGGGTGCCGCTTTTATATTCCCATCAGCAGGATTTCAAGTTAACCGAGGATTGAAACTATGAAAGATCTGCACTCACCGAATTCAAACAAAGGCTTTCTCGCTTCACTAGCTGAGGGCCCTTCCACAGATGAGTTCATCAAGGGATTATGGCGCGATAACCCAGTGTTTGTACAGGTTCTGGGGATGTGTCCGGTGTTGGCGGTATCCAATACCGCGGAAAATGCCCTTGCCATGGGGTTGGCTACTGCTTTTGTATTGCTAATGTCTAACCTGTTGGTCTCCTCACTGCGCAATTTTATTCCCAAGCAGGTACGTATCGCCTGTTACATCCTGATCATTGCCACCTTTGTGACGATCACGGATTATGCCATTCAAGCCATTAGCGTGGACCTGCACAAGAGCCTGGGCGCTTTCATTTCATTGATCGTGGTAAATTGTTTGATCTTGAGTCGGGCAGAGGCTTTTGCTTCCAAAAACACCTTGGGTAAGTCCATGCTGGATGCACTAGGAATGGGCGCTGGATTTATATTTGCCTTATTCTGTCTGGGAGCAGTGCGGGAGATATTGGGGAATGGCACACTGTTTGGGTTGTCGCTACTGCCTGGGAATTTTGAGGAGTGGATCGTAATGATATTACCGGCGGGAGGGTTTTTTACCCTAGCCGTGTGGTTGTTACTGTTTAACGTGGTTAACCAAAGGAAATCGGAAACATGAAATCGGAGTCATTGTGGTTCATATTCATAAATGCCAGCCTTATCAACAATTTCGTGCTGGCGTATTTCCTGGGGATATGTCCCTTTCTGGGGGTGTCCGCAAAAATGGAAACCGCCACTAAAATGGGAGGTGCTGTAACCTTTGTGATGCTCATCAGCTCCATGTGTGCTTATGGCATTCACGCTTTGCTGGTAGCGGTTAACGCACCTTTCTTGCAGTTGATCAGCTACATTGTGGTTATCGCATCGACAGTACAGTTGGTGGAGATGTTCATTAAAAAGATCAGCCCCACCCTGTTCAGGGCACTGGGTATTTTCCTGCCATTGATCACCACCAACTGCGCTATCCTGGGCCTGGCATTGTTCCAAACAAATAAAGGCTATGGATTTATAGAAAGCTTCGTTTACGCGCTGGGTGCGGGAGCGGGCTTTACACTGGCATTGGTACTGATCGCTGGTTTGAGGGAGCAGCTGGAGTTTGCTGAGGTTCCCAATACCGTAAAAGGTACCGCGCTAACCTTATTGATAGCCGGGATCCTGTCACTAACCTTTATGGGGTTTTCAGGATTAGGAAGTTAATAAATGAAGAAAATATGATCACATCGTACATAATCGGCTTGTCAGGGATGATCGTGCTGATGCTCTTTTGGTGGGTGGTACAGCGCCAGTGGAAGCGATCATTTTCAGATCAGATCACCGATGAGGACGTTTTGGCCGGGCGCAGCGACTGTGCCAATTGCGGCTGTTCTACTTATTGCGAGAAAAAAGAAAAAAATAACAGATAACCTATGTAGTCATGGCACATCTATCAGAATATGACATTGAAAACCAATTCCAGGCCACAGTAAAGAAAACAGATCGGCTGACACCAGCGGAAACTGAGGAGGTTCGGGAGATATTGCTGGAGGTACAGCAGCCTGAATTTCAGTGCCAGGTGGACCAAAGTTTTGGAGTGATAGTAAACGTATCTGGTGAGTTTGGCAATACCATCCATCATCGCTTGTACAGTGTTGCGGACCTGCCCGATAAAAGTAACGGCAAAACTTTGATCACCATGCTGGTCAAGCGCTGCTCTTATGTGGATGAATTTAGCGGTGAGCTCTATAAAGGCGTAGGTTCCAATTACCTCTGTGACCGTCAAGTGGGTGACCGCATTACCATTACCGGACCTTTTGACTTACCGTTCAGGGTACCGGACGACAAAAACGCCAACTTGATCCTAATTGGGATGGGTACTGGCATCGCTCCTTTCCGGGCATTTGTCAAACACATTTACCATGACGTTAAGGACTGGAAGGGCAAGATCCGGTTGTTTTATGGGGCACGCAGCGGTCTGGAACTGTTGTACCTCAACGACAAGGATGGTGATCTCACCCAATATTACGATGAGGCCACATTTGAGGCATTTCATGCTCTCAGTCCCCGGCCCCATTGGGAAGCGCCTATAGAGCTAGACAAGGTAATGGAACAGCGAGCCGCTGAGATCGTCGAAATGTTGTCTCAATCCGCTACATATGTGTATGTGGCGGGCTACGAAAAGATTAGAGACATGCTGGATAAAGGATTTTCCAATATTCTTGGATCCAAGGCAAAATGGGAAAGCCGTAAGGCTGAGTTGGTTGCGGGTGACAAATGGGCTGAGATAATTTATTGATGACTGTAGCAGTAGCATTGGTGACCCTGGGGGGACTTACTTTGTTGTTGGCCGTGATGCTGATCATCGCCAATAAGAAGCTTTATGTGTATGAGGATCCTCGTATCGAAGTGGTGGAAGAGATGCTGCCTCATGCCAATTGCGGAGCTTGCGGGTATCCGGGTTGCCGGCCATTTGCCGAAGCCCTGGTTTCCGGGGAATCCCCGCCTGCCAAATGCACTGTGAGCAGCCCGGAGGGCCTAGCGGCTATCGCCGAATATCTGAATGTAGCTTTGGGCGCTCAGGAAAAGTTAATGGCACGCTTGGCCTGTGCCGGGGGAACCAATGTAGCCTTGAACCGAGCGCAGTATGAAGGCATTCCGACTTGCCAGGCTGCTGCCTTGGTTTCCGGTGGGGGTAAGGGATGTTTTTGGGGTTGCCTGGGGCACGGCGATTGTGATGCGGTATGCGATTTTGATGCCATCACCATGGATGCTTTTTCCATTCCCCAAGTAGATGAAGACAAATGTACCGCTTGCGGAGATTGTGTGGAAGTATGTCCCAAGGACCTGTTTTCTTTACAGCCGGTGAGCCATCAGCTGTGGGTAGCCTGTAAAAGTCTGGAAGCCGGTGATGAGATACTGGAA
>JAOTYN010000040.1 GCA_029861825.1 Cyclobacteriaceae bacterium | reverse complement strand
GCCAAATGGGTTTCTGAATGCCCGTGTAGAACATTTTTTTATGAGTTTCGGGTTTTGAGACTGCTAAGTCCTAAATTGACTGCAAAAAATTCAGATCTGCACATCTCGTGGAGCATCCCATGCTCCGCCCAAAAGGGGAGGGGATAGGGGGGATCCCCCACATCTTAATAATCTTGATAGTACTATAATACCCTGGAAGATTGCCCCTAATTCTATAAGGTAATCCCCAACTTTCTACATAAGCACCCCGTTTTTGGCTTCAATCGGTGCTGGTACATCAGCTTCCCCCAACATTTCCTTTAAGTCAATTTCAATAGTGCGACAAATGGAAAGCATAGGAATATCATTGCCCAGTCCTTCAAAGGGATTTTCGGAGTAATCTCCCACCAGCTCCATCATAACAAATACCCATCCGATCAACACAGTAAAGGGAATGGACAGCCAACCCCCGTATTCTCCCAATTGAGCGAATTCAGATACCATCCCAATTGGCAGTAGAAAAATGAACAATGCGATAAAGATGAAACTAACACTCCCATACTGTCTGGGAAATGGAAATTTTTTGATGCGTTCACATTGCCCTTGAAAAGTGTAGAAATCGTTCAGAATTTTCTGTAGTTCCATATGGCGAAAATCATCGATAAGGTTCAGCCGGCGTAGCTCATGAAGATCTTGTGACTGCCGGTCAATTATCTGGGTAGCGGTATTTTGATATCCGATCAGCTGCTGGTATTCATCCGTGGGAAGTGACTGCTTTAATATCGACTCCGTAGCGCCGTCATCAACCAATCCGATGCCAAACCTCTTTCTTCTTATTTCCGTGATCCTTCTGACGTGCTTACCTTGGCTTATATGTTCCCACGGTGTGGGTATTAACAGTTGACTTCTTAAACTGTAAATCCACCCAAGGTGCCGGTAAATAAGCTTTTTGTGCCATTGCTTCAGCTGGTCTTCGCTTAGGTTTTCAGAAGCGAATTGATTGCTGATATAGGACCGGATATTGGACCCCCAGGCCCGGCTGCTATTCACAATAGCCCCCCAAATTTTCCGTGCCTCCCACAAACGACCGTAGGAGCTGTTATTTTTAAAACCCACATAGAATGCTACTGCAATGCCAATTACCCCCAACGGACGCCAAGGGATACTGATACTCAACGGAGCGTAGCTGAGTATTATGGTGACTGCGGTAGCCCAGAGCGTCAGCCATATAATATGACCCCCTGAGAACCTTAAGATATTGATCAGGTTAAAATTTTTATAGACATACATAAGTGAAGATTTAAGTTCTCAAAAAGATTTACCGGCCGCGTAAAATAAACAAAAATCCCATTCCAAATGGATTCATGAATGGTGCATCTATGAGTAAAACCGCTTGATGGGACTGGACCAAAGTGAAACTCCTCAGGTTTAGGAGGTTATGAATTTCTGGTCTTAGGGTACTAAAGAACAAATGGACTTACCCAAATCCATGAGAAGAACCACTAGTCATTACCCTAAACCTAGAAACCATGATTAACCTAACTAAACACCTATCGATTATTCCCATTATTATTTTGATTTGTTCATTCAATCTGAATCTTCAAGCTCAACCTTGGTCAGATGACCCACCCCGTATCGAAAAACCAACGACTCATGTAAGAGCCAAAAACCATAGTCATTTAGGAATCATGGTAGGCAGGAGTATTGGAGCTACTGTGCTCTCTGAAAATGTTAAATACGAGCCTGTACTGTTGATGCTTTATGCTTCATTTCCTCTTAAAAAACATACCACAAAGCCAAGTAGGTGGTTTGTGGTTACGGAACCTCAGTTTAACGTTTTTATTCAGGATCGGAAGGTGACGCATTTTGAAACAGGTATAAATCTGGGTCTTCAACATCGCTGGTATATGAACCCAACCAGCTGGTTTTATGCCCAAATAAGCTCTGGACCACATTACATTTCCTTAAACAGTGAAAGACAGGCCGGTGGATTTATATTTTCGGACAATTTTGCCGCAGGTTTGTCCTTTAAATTCATCAACCAATTACGTACAGAAATCCAGTATCGCTTCCGTCATTTGTCCAATGCCAGTATCAAACGCCCTAATGCGGGGCTCAATAACCATTTTTTGATGTTTGGCTTGGTGTTCGAATTGTAGGCCGGCGCACATTGAACTCTTTCAATGAATTGTTTTAACCACACAAACCCCTTCTGTTTGGTATAATGTAACAATTGTTACTTTGTGATTGCGAAAAAATCCATAGTTTCGACAATTACTCCCTATAAACATCATAATACATGTATATCAGGAATTTGTACCTGAGGAAGAAAATCAGCTTCTGGGACTTTCTTCTTTTGGGGAGCACCGTCGGGTTCATGATGTGTGAATGGAGGGAGTGTCCCTTAAGTGTTACCTTTGAGGTACAGATAAAAAGAATAGTTTAAATGAAAGATAGCAGAAGGGATTTTTTGAAACGTGCCGGGACTTTGGGCATGGGACTAACCATGGGAGCAGAAATTGTATTTGCCGAAAATTTGCCGGCAGATTTTCCACTCCTGGGATTGGGTCAACCGGATGATCCTTTTAAAATCATACAAAAGGACCAGGGTCTTAGTATTTTAAATGATCGACCCTGGAACGTGGAAACGCCGCCCCATTTGCTAGATGATAAGATTACTCCGGCGGACAAATTGTTTATTCGCAACAATGGTTTGGTGCCCCAAGACATCAAGATAGACGATTGGACCCTGACTATCGAAGGAGAGTCGGCTGTCACACCTAAAACCTTTACCCTACAGCAGCTTAAAAGCAGTTTTAAGCATTACACCTATCAGCTTACTATCGAATGCGGGGGCAACGGTCGTAGTGAGTTTAATCCCCCCGCAAAAGGGAATCAGTGGACCACCGGTGCTGTGGGATGTCCAAGCTGGACGGGTGTCAGGCTACGCGATGTACTGGACAGTGTGGGCATAAAGAATGACGCAGTGTATTTGGGATACTACGGCAAAGACACTCATCTAAGTGGCGACCCGGAGAAAGTAGTCATTTCCCGTGGTGTGCCTCTTAAAAAGGCATTAGACGACCAATCATTAATAGCTTGGGCCATGAACGGCGAGGATATCCCCCTTATGAACGGGTATCCGCTGCGTTTGGTCTTTGGGGGTTGGCCGGCCTCAACTTCTGGAAAATGGCTAAGTAGAATTGTCATCAGGAACCAGGTTCACGATGGACCTAAAATGACCGGCCAGTCTTACCGGGTGCCCTGTGAGCCGGTAGCTCCCGGAACCAAAGTGGCCGATGAGGACATGTGTATCATTGAGTCCATGCCGGTTAAGTCGTTGATCACGTATCCTAAATCCGGAGCTGTTATTAAGCAGAGACAATCACTTGACATCAGAGGTCATGCCTGGGCCGGAGATCAGGCAGTCACCGCCATGCAATATTCCATAGACTTCGGTAATACCTGGCATACCTGTACTTTAGATCCGCCGGTAAATCCATTAGCGTGGCAGCACTGGAGTGCGAGACTATCTTTTCCCGGCAAAGGATATTATGAGGTTTGGGCCAGGGCTACAGATAGCAATGGAAACAAACAACCTATGATCATCCCAGGGTGGAATCCCAGAGGATATCTGAACAATGCTTGTCATCGTATAGCTGTAAAAGTGACCTGAAAATGAGTGATTTTTCTGGTGAAAAAATAATAAACTCTCTGCGGCGATTGGTCAACCTACTCAGCACTCTATTAGGTTTGGTGCTTATCTTAGGGGTGTCTCTGATTTACCTTGAACTTTATTATGATCCCCAACATTTTGAAGTATTCGCTAAAAACCAAGATGAAGAGAGCGTTACTGATTTAGCAGAGTCTACAGCTGAGATTGACTTAATTAAGGACGGCATACATATCCCCACGGGACTGATTGATGATGTCAACCTGGATCTGGTGGTAAGTAATTGTACGGCTTGCCATTCCGCTAAGCTGATTACCCAAAATCGCTCCAGCCGTGAGGGTTGGCAGAGCATGATACGCTGGATGCAGGAAAGCCAAAAACTATGGGACCTGGGTGAAAATGAGGAGGCGATTTTGGATTATCTGGCTAAGAACTATGCTCCTGATCAAAAGGGAAGGAGGGTCCCGTTAACCAATATAGAGTGGTATGAATTGGAGCCTTAAATCATCGTTTTATATCATTGTGGTAAGCGTCCTGCTGTTCTATTCGAATTGTCGTCAGGAGCAGACTTACCAGCAGCTTACTCAGGAAGAAAGCGTGGCATCCTTAATTGAAGTTGAGGATTTGCAAAACCGGCTACCTGCGGAGTCTGATTTAATCGTGATTGATGTGCGGCCACTTGAAGAATATTCACAAGGACACATTCCCCAGGCTTTTCAAGTATGGCGCCCCCAAATACAAAGTCAAGATTATCCCTATGGGGGGATGATGGCCTCCAGACAAAATATTGAAGATTTACTGGGAAGCATGGGTGCTACTCCCAGCCATGGCATCGTATTGTATGACAATAACGGGTGCGTGGATGCAGCCAGGCTATGGTGGATCTTATCCTATTACGGGCATAAGAATACCGCGTTGTTGAACGGAGGGCTGACAGCCTGGGAACAGGCGGGACATGGAATTACCGGGGAGGAGCCCCTGAGGGAACCACGGAATTATAGTTTCTCAAGATCCCCCGGGAATAATAGCATGGCCGCCACCCTGGAAGATGTTTCCAACGGATTGAATGACCCGTACACCGTGCTTTTGGATACCCGTACCTTTGAGGAATATGCAGGAACGAGTCTCAAAAAGGGGGCCTCCAGATCCGGTAGAATACCGGGTAGTATTTGGGCTGATTGGGTCCTGTCTATTGACTACGGCGCCAGCAATAAGTTTAAGAATAAGGAGGAACTGCGCGCTATATATGAAGCAAAGGGGGTTACAGCAAATCACACCGTGGTAGCATACTGTCATTCGGGGGTTAGATCGGCACACACTACTTTTGTGCTGACTGAACTGTTGGGGTATCCGAATGTTTTAAACTATGATGGTTCCTGGACAGAATGGAGCTATCATTCAGAATTACCAATTGAATCGGACACTGTTGACATAATGTAAATTGACATGCAGAAGTACATTGAGATCTTTATTAATGGTTACAAGGGTTATGCTTCCTATTTGTGGAATGAAATAACCAATCCTGGCTGGCACAGTTATTTCTATTGGCTCATAGGAGTTTCATTGTTCTTTTTCCTGTTGGAAATCCTTAAGCCCTGGAGAGAAGACCAGGCTCGTTTTCGCAAAGATTTCTGGCTGGACTTCTTTTATATGTTCTTCAATTTCTTTTTGTTTTCCCTGATCATTTACAATGCGGCGTCGGATGTAGTAGTTAACCTGTTCAATGATGGACTGGCCGCTATTGGAATTACTAATTTAGTAGCCTTTCAGGTTATGAAATGGCCTACCTGGGCTCATTTGATACTGGGCTTCTTTGTTCGTGATTTTGTTCAGTGGTGGGTACATCGCTTGCTGCACAGAAACGCTTTCCTGTGGAACTTCCATAAAGTGCACCATTCGGTGGAACAAATGGGCTTTGCGGCACATTTACGTTATCATTGGATGGAAAACGTGGTATATAGGTCCATTGAGTATATCCCACTGGCCTTGATCGGCATTGGACTTAGAGACTTTTTTATCATACATATTTTTACCCTGGCGGTGGGGCATTTCAACCATTCAAATTTCAAGATCAATATCGGGGTCCTTAAATATTTCTTCAATAATCCCCAAATGCATATCTGGCATCATGCCTATGATTTACCGAAGGAGAAGAAGTACGGGGTTAATTTTGGTCTGACCCTTAGTGTTTGGGATTACCTGTTCGGTACCGATTACATTCCCTATGACGGTAGGGACATCAGGCTGGGCTTTCCCGGGGTGGAGGACTTTCCACACGATTTTGTACACCAGAATATGTATGGACTAGGTTTATCCAAAAAGGAGAAACTAGAATCTTCCGGACGTCCCGGTGAAACATGATAGGGATAGAATGCCCCCCAATTACGCCTGCAGATCAGTTTTCCTCGAAATCAGGATGAATGCGCAAAGCATCTGCAGCCCTAGGTTTTCCTTGCAGGGTTTTGACTTTAGGAATAGCATTCAATAACACCTGGATGCTTTCAGCATGTAGGTCGGGATATAGTTCTGTCAGATTATTCCAGGTCCATTCCCCCAAGCCTTCCGCGGGATTCACAATCCCTACCATACAACTGTAGTTCATACCAAGTTGACGTGCGTAGGTAATTTCAGAGGCCACCGTCATGGTCACTAAGTCACAGCCCATTAGTTGCATCATTCGGATCTCCGATACCGTTTCGAAGCGCCCACCGGCAGCCTGCGCGATGACTCCCTGTGCATGAACACGACTTTCTCCGGCCACTTTTATGGTTTCTTCGGTTAATATACTATCCAAATGGGGATCGGTTGCCGGAACCAGACGAGGTAAAATAAAAGCTTCTTCCTCTCTGATGATCTCTTTGACGATGGACCTTGGCCTGCTAACATTCCAATCAATAAAATCATGAGGTATGATCCAGTCACCCGCAGAATATTGAGGATTTATGCCTCCCGCAGTTGCCCCTCCCAAGATCTCTTTTATCCCCAGCAAATATAAGGTGCTCCAGGTGCGCAATAAGGAGCGGTTATTGGATTCAATATCCGACAAATCCGACTCAGAAGTACTGCCATGCATGGGCAGATGGTAAAAGGGTACCTCATCCACCAGCCCATAGTAGATTTTTGGGGAGGTTCCGTATGGCGTTTCGATGGTAAAGGAACCTTGGATGGACTCATGCCGGGTCAGGGCCATAGCCAAATTAGTGCCACCCAAGACACAAATGTGGGAAGGAGGCACTCTGTCAGGCAAATCGACTCTGGGTTGGGCCTGTAGGCCCATCCAACTTAAAATCCAGGCCGGTATTAATAATAGTGTGCAAAATATTCCTTTTTTCACCATAGGATTAAGGTAGGCTAAATTGGTATGATATCACAATTACTTTATACCCTAAGGGCGCAAAAACTCAAAGAACTCATTCTGGTTAACAGTGCCAGGGATCGAATTGAATCTATGTTTCCAATGGGTTTGAGTTTTACTTCCTGGAGGGTATTAGACGACCCCTGGAAGGAATGGCAATAGCTGGAGAGCGGGCTGCGTACTCCAATAAGATTTCAGCAAAAGGCTGTTCCATAACTTTGATGATCTCAGCGTTTGTAAAAGCTTTGAAAGCATCGCCACCATGAGCCAGGATCTCCACAGTGCCCACGGTATAGGTATGGTCATCCCGAAGTTTAGATTTACCCACTTTTGCGGAAATCAACCGGGATCCTATGGGTTTAGACATGTCGTAAACTACTGTCATACCGGAAAGCTGCAGCATACCCCGTTCCAAAGTGAATGATTGCTCCAGGATTTCTTTTATTACCGATCCCTGCATTTGCAGCTGATAAACCTTATCCGTAAACGGGAACGCATCCATGAGATCTCGCTTCAGTAGTTCTCCTTTGGGCAGGTCCTTCCTAATGGCGCCCGGGCTTATCATGCCGATCTGACTGTCGGTACTGGATCTGAGGATGTCCGCGAAAAGATTACCCAGATCCGATTCGCTGTTGTATTGCCGGTTAATCCGAGATGCAGTGCGGCCGTTTTTCTCATATATATCAGGGTATCGGTTTCGATAGGACTGCAGCTTCTGTTGTATTTGAGCATGGGGCTTTAATTTTTCAGCATCCACCGGAAGTAGTTTTCCTTCATAAGAATCGATCTCCCCTGTGCCACTATTAATCTTAAGTTTGAGATATCCCAGGTAAAATCCCTGCCCGTAGGTTTGCATGATCAAAGTGCCTGTTTCAGGATGTACAAAAGGCTCTTCGGTGCCGGCATCGGCATGCCCACCCAGCAGTATGTCAATTCCACCTACGGCACCGGTGAAGGCGATGTCCGCCCCGATATCCCGTTTGACTCCAGGATCTTCATCATTGGTTTGCATAGGCGCGGTTTTCCCCTGATGTGTCAGCAATACCACCAGGTCGACTTCATTCTTCAAGTTGTCCAGATGCTGACGGGTTATGGGAACCGGGTCTCTAACCTCAATACCAGCTATGTTACTGGGAATTAAAGCAGTGGCCGCATCCTGTCCCAGAATGCCCACTACACCTAGACGTATTCCTTTTTTTTCAATAATGGTGTACGGTTGGGCATAGGGTATCTCAGTGCCCTTGTAGAACAGATTGGCGCCCAATACCGGGAAGGACGCCCTTGACTTGACCTGGGCAAAGGTTTCCCAGCCGTATTCGAATTCGTGATTGCCAATGCACATGGCATCATAATCCATGGTGATCATCAGTTCAAAAGGGAGTTCGCCCTGGGTTAGTTTGGATAGCGTGCCGGTAAATATATCTCCGGCGTCAAACAGAAAGACCCGTTCATGGGTTGACCGAATGGAATCGATCATAGAAGCGATGTAGGCCACACCACCGATCTTGTTAATATCAGGCCGCCAATAAGCTTCTGTAGGGTCGTAGGCACTTTCATAGTCGTTGGTGAAGAGCACTACAATTTCTGTGGTGTTCTGCCCCTGGAGGGGAATTACAAAGCTCCAAAGAATTAATAGGAAATAAAATGATTGCAACAATTTACCTTTAATTAGAGTGCCAGGGTCTTGACAGTTGAATGATTTAGACCGACAAATTAATTAAAATTTCGTTGTTTGAGATACCATTAATAAAAATTGATATCTTGTATAGATAACACCTTTATTATGAAATGGTTACTTGTTCTATTCTGGGTAATGTCGCCGGTGGTAATGCATTCACAATCGAAGGAGGATAGTCTTCTAAGGATATTGCCTGGAATGAAAGAAGACAGTCTTAAGGTGCAGATTTACATTGAGTTGCAAGGCGAAGTTTATAGGACCGACCTGAATCGAGCTTTGAAATATGCAAATCAAGCGGTGGATCTTGCCGGAAAATTGGGAATGTCCAGAAAACAAGCGGAAGCCAGGTGGCACAAAAGTTATGCTTTGACAGATTTGAAGAGGTTTGATGAGGCGCAAAAGGAATCCGAAGCTGCCCTTTTGTATTTCAAGGAACAAGGCGACTTGAATTGGATTGCAGATGTTAAGATGCAACTGGCCCACATTGCTCGATCGCAGGCAAAATATGAGCAAGCCATCGCCAAATATTTGGAGGTACTGACTGTTTCCAAAGAAATTGGAGATAAAAATAGAGAAGCTCTGGTCCACAATTCTTTGGGACAAATTTATAAGTCCCAAAAACAGTATGAGAAAGCTCTGGAAAACTACCAACGAGCTTTGGTACTGGTGAAGGAGATTAACCTTATTCGCGGAATATCAGCCTGCCTCACAAACCTAGCCGACACCTACAATTTAATGGAGGAATACGACAAGGCCATACTTTACCACAACGAATCCTTGAACATTAAAATGGAAACGGGAGATAAATTGGGTGAAGCCAGGGTGCGCAACAGTCTGGGCATCGTATATAACAATCTGGAACAGTATAAAGAGGCCGAGGACCATTTTAGTAAAGCCCATCAACTTGCAGGAGAGGTGGGAGACCAGTGGCTGGTGGCCGCCATTGAATATGGGATGTCCCGCAGTGCCTTTGGTAATGGCAACTATCATGAAAGTATCGAGATGGCCCTTAAAGTTTTAAAGAATGTGGAAGTTTTTGATGACCCCAACTTTGAAGTTAAGGCCTATAATGGTTTGGCAACGGCTTATAGCAAGATTGGGGATTATCAGAATGCTTATACATATTCTGTAAAGGTTCAAGAGCTATCAGACAGTTTGTATAACGAAAAGGTGGTTAGAGTTACCAATGATTTGGAAGCCAAATATCAAAATGAGCAGAAGGCTAAAGAGATTGCCCTATTAGAATCTGAAAAGGAACTAGGGGAGTTGCAGCTTTCCAAGCGGGTCAATGAACGCAACATGATTATAGCCTTTGCCCTGATCATGCTCATCCTTACCGCCTTGTTGTACAACCAATACCGCATAAAGCAAAATGCCAATAAGAAACTGCAGGAGCTGGACCGCTTAAAGTCTAATTTTTTTGCCAACATCTCCCATGAGTTTCGCACTCCATTGACCTTGATCAAGGGGCCCATTGAACAGCTGGAGCAAAATCCTGACGAAAAGCTAAGCAGGGAAAATATAAGGATGATAAGACGTAATGCCACCCGTGTGCTCAAATTGGTGAATCAACTATTGGATCTCTCGGAGATCAATGATGGGAAGTTGAGATTGGAACCTACCGAAGGAGATGTTTTTAAGTGCCTTCGGGCGGCTGCTTCTTCTTTCAATTCACATGCAGCCCAACGGCAAATTGACTACCGGGTTCAGATTCCCCTCAGGCCCCTTTGGGCTTCCTTTGATCGTGACAAATTAGAGAAAATCTCCTATAATCTATTGAGCAATGCCTTCAAGTTCAGCAAGGACGGTATGGTCATTTCAATTGAAGTAACCCATGTGGATCACCACTTGCAAATCCAGGTAGTCGATTCCGGCAAAGGGATCCCCAGGGAGAAGTTACCTTTTATCTTTGATCGGTTTTACCAGGTAGACAGCAGTTCTAGTAGGGAACAGGAGGGATCAGGTATTGGACTTTCACTATCGAAGGATCTGATAGAGTTAATGGATGGAACCATCACTGTTTCCAGTGAGGTAGGTAAGGGCTCTTCCTTTAGGGTTCATTTGCCTATGCAGGAAATACAAATGGGGAAAGAAAAGGCCCTTCAAAAGGCGGCTGATGTACAGGAAGTGATGCCGGTGACCACATCTTTTGAATTGACAAGAAAAGATAGCAGACCGCTTCCTACTATACTACTGGTAGAGGATAATAGAGATATGCGTCATTTTATACGGGAGCAACTGATCGAGGAATATATCGTGCAGGAGGCTGAGGACGGAAAGATTGGCCTGCAAATGGCCAATACTGAGATACCCGATTTAATAATCACGGATCTTATGATGCCAAAAATGGATGGGATGGAGTTCTGTAAACAGATCAAGGCACATGTAAACACCAGCCATATCCCGGTAATTATGTTGACGGCTAAAGCGGGTACTGACAATAAGATTCACGGTTTGGAGACAGGAGCCGACGAATATCTTACCAAACCCTTCGATGCCCATGAATTGCTGATACGAACCAAAAATCTGATTGAGCAACGCAAGAAACTTAGGGAGCTATTTTCATTAAAGGATCTTCAGATAGATCCTAAAAAAGTAAAGGTAACTACGGTGGATCAGAAATTTTTGGAAGAACTGCTGGAGTTGCTGGAGCAGCACTACTCAGATTTCCATTTTGGTGTACCACAAATGCAGGAAGCCCTGGCGTTGAGCAAATCACAACTACATCGAAAACTCAAAGCCTTGACCAATGAAGCGCCGGGAGAATTATTGCGCAATTTCCGGTTAAAGCGGGCCGCTCAGCTGTTAGCTCAAAAGTCCGATACAGTGACCCAAATTGCCTATCAGGTGGGATTTAATGACCTTTCCTATTTTACCAAATGTTTTAAGGAACTCCATGGAGTGGTGCCCTCCAGCTATTAAATTCTGCCATTAAAATCTCACCTCAAGTATTGAAAGAGGACCCTTTAAAAGGGTATGCAACCATTTTCCTATGATCTGACACTAAACTCCTAGTTTCTAAGAGGCCACGATGATAGCTTAGTCTTGTTGGCTATACTAAAAACATAAAAACAAAAAATCATGAAAAAACGATTCGCATTATTCCTGATAACAAGCTTAGCATTTGCGCCTGTCAAAGCGCAAGACATTAAATTTGGGGCTAAAGCTGGGGTGAACCTGGCCACCCTTCAACCGGATTTACCAGATCCTGCCAATAAAACGGGCTTTCACTTAGGCGGAATGGCGGAAATTCCCCTAATGGATATGCTGTCCCTTCAACCAGAGCTGCTTTACTCCGCGCAAGGAGTTAAAGATGAATCGGATGACGATGAAGTGGTGAGGTTAAACTATCTCACGGTGCCCGTGCTGGCCAAGTACTATGTAATCGATGGCTTGAGCATTGAAGCGGGACCACAATTTGGATTTCTGCTTACCGCTGAATTTGAGGATAACGGTGAAACCGACGACATAAAAGACAACACCAAGTCCGTTGACGTGGGATTGGCCATAGGCGCTGGATATAAACTGGAAAACGGTCTGAATTTTTGCCTTCGATATTATTTGGGCTCGGATATCAATGATATCGGGGAAGATCCGGAAAAGTTCAAGAACCGGGTGTTCCAAATCTCCGTAGGGTATTTCTTTAATGTACTATAAAGCGGATACAGCGCCATTTCGGTTGATGAAGTGGTAGTGGGCCTGAGACCTTGGGCCATGGCTATTACTGATGATGGCCGTTATATGATAACGGCCAGTGTCTAACGATATATTGGTGATCGATGCCCAAAATTTACCGTAGTAGCGTAAATCCCGGTAGGTTTGAATCCCTGGGTGGCGGTGTTATTGCGCAAGCCAATCTCATCTGATCAGGACCCATATGTGTAGCTATTAGCATTCTTGTTCAAATTAATATAAAATATAAATCTCAGACATTACCACCCACCAAAGTTGATAACTATGGCTTTCTACTCTGCATGATCATCAACACCCAGAGCGAAGTCCAGTCCCGGCATGGTCAGTTTTTATTTAGTTGGCATTAGATTTCCCATATCTATACTTACTGCGGGAGGAATGTTTACGGTTACGTCTTTATCGTATCCGTAAGTGGCGGTATCCCCATTGGCGTCTCTAAGATGGATTAACCGCCCATATCGATCAAAAATAATTTGATACCCCGCTTGCTCTCACGAGGCAATGGTCATTTTTGTTAAGAGGACTTGCCCTTCCGAGGTTATTGTTTCCTCTTGAACATTAAACTGTGACCGGGCCAAGGTGGGAGAGATGATAAAGGCAAAGTGGATAAATGCGGGGAAGCCGCTGATTTGCTCAAACTGCAACTTCACCAAATCTTCCAACATAGGTTGAGTAGTTGCTCCTCCACTAAATTATAGGGGTCTATTAAGTAGTCTGACTCTTCCGGATTATAGGCTTTTAACACTTTATCCGGAATAAAGTCCGACCACCATTTTAAAAGAAAATTTAAGCGATAACCAAGTGTTAATGATTTATTCTTCCCGGTCACTAAATTCTAAAACAGGGTGTGTTGATGTTGTAGAATATTTTATAAATTGACAAAGATATTGTCAACTACCATTAATGGGCATTGAAATATGCTTTGCATAACTCCATTTTAAGCTTCACATAAAGATCAACCTAGGGTTTTGAAAAGACACCACCAGGCCCCCTCCTTATTTAGTTTATTAGTGGGGACTTTTTTCTTTTGTTTTTCCAATGTTTCCCTGGCGGGGGATCCGGATCTTTTTTACTACGTAAAGGACAGCAACGATGAGTTATGGGTGGTCGATCGTACCACCGGGGTGACTACCTTTATTGGAGCTACTGGGGTTACCAATATAGAGGCCATAGCCTTTTGGGCCGAACCGGGTAACAATATATTATACGCCGCCAACGGAGGGGACATCGGAATCCTTGACCTAACCACTGGTGCCTACACATTTGTGGGAGATGTTGATAATGGAGGTACCGTTAACGGTCGCTTTGGACCGCAAAACCTTACCGATATCGATGGACTTACCTTTGATCCTCTCACAGGAATCATGTGGGGTTCCGAACGCAATGGAGGGTTCGATTTTGTATTTCAAATAGATCGTACCACCGGTCAGATCATACCCAACGCCTTTGGGCCCGGAGATGACTATATTGTGGTAGACGGTGTGGGGGTTTTCGAAGATGTGGACGACATCGCTATCGATCCCGATGATGGGAGAATGTATGCCGTCAGTAACGATGGATCAGCGGATCAAATCGTAGAAATAAATAAATTCACGGGAGCCGTGAGCGTAATAGTGCCTTTGCAGTTCCAGGATGTGGAGGGAATGACTTATTCCAACGATGGCCTGTTTTATGGCAGTACCGGCTCCGGTGGCACCGCCGCTTCCCGCAATCGGTTTTACGAAATTGATCTTAGTACCGGAAATATGACACTGGCTTACGACCTGGTTTCTACCGGTGGTAGCGACATAGAGTCGTTAGGAGGAGGAGCCGGAGATGGCAACCAGGTGACCGGAAACCTTTTTAATGATGTCAACCTTAATGGAGTCAATGATGGTGAGGCTGGAATCGCCGGGGTTACCATAAACCTATATTTCGATAGCAATGGAGACGGCATAGTGGATGGGGGAGATGTACTGATCCAGACAGTAGCTACCGATGGCATGGGTGATTATCAATTTTTCGTAGGGGCCGCCACCATTGACCTGGTTCTTGCTGTTGATATAGTAACCTTGCCCCTGGGTTTCGCCATGACCACCGATAATATCGAAGTGGCCAACTTTTCCAATCAAACCGGGGCTACAGACAGTGGTAATGAATTTGGCGCTGGCAGCGGCGCGGACACTGACGGCGACGGCATTCTGGATTTTATTGAAGGAGATGCCAGCGTGGATTCAGACGGGGATGGCATTGCTGATTTCTTGGATCTGGATTCTGACAACGATGGTATTCTGGATGCAGTGGAATTTTTATTTGATGAAGATGCCGATGGTATAGCCAGCTATTTGGATCTGGATTCTGATAATGATGGTATACCCGATGCTATCGAGGCCAATCAAGGGGCTCAACCTGCAAATTACAATTCTGGCAGTGGGCGCATTACCGGGTCGGTAGGGGCTAATGGCATTCCGGACAGCGCGGAAACGTTTCCTGATTCCGGTGTCCCTACCAGCCCTTTGAACGACAGTGATGGCGACGGCACTGTGGATGCCAGGGACTTAGACTCCGACAATGATGGCATTCTGGATATCGTAGAGGCCGGCGGAAGCGACAGCAATGACAACGGTCAGGTGGATAGCTTCACCGATACCGACAGTGACGGCTATCATGATCCTTTG
>JAOTYN010000403.1 GCA_029861825.1 Cyclobacteriaceae bacterium | reverse complement strand
CCCCAAGATCCCGGGGTTGGGAGACGTGCGTTGGGGGGATTTCTTTTCGGCCTTGACCTCTGTGGGCTATCGCGGCCCCGTTTGTATCGAAGTGGAAGACAAAGCTTTTGAAAACTCACCTGAAGACATTCATGCTGCCCTGCTCACCAGTCGCAATTATCTTAAACAATTTCTCAATTGACCTCTGGATATGATTAAGGAACAGGAAATCGCCAAAATGATTGATCATTCCTTGTTGCACCCCACCATGACCGATCACGATCTGGAAATAGGGTGTGAGATTGCAGACAAGTATCAGGTAGCCTCAGTATGTGTCAAACCTTATGCAGTGCGCTTAGCTGGGGAATTGCTCAAAGACTCGCAAGTTGTGACTGGAACCGTGGTGGGGTTTCCCCATGGAAACTCAGCCATAGAGATCAAACTTGCCGAAACCTTGCATGCATGTGCGGAGGGAGCGGTGGAAATCGATATGGTAATCAATATTGGAAAAGCCTTGCAGGAAGATTGGGATTATCTGGAGCGGGAGATTGGGGGTATAACTTCTGCAGCCCATGAACAGCAAGCTATCGTTAAGGTGATCTTTGAGAACGACTTCCTGAGAGAGGATCAATGGAAAATCGAGCTATGTAAGATCTGTACCAGTGTGGGTGCGGATTTTGTAAAGACCTCCACAGGTTATGGCTTTGTAAAAGGTCCCGATAACACCTATTCTTATCAGGGCGCCACCCATCAAGATCTGTTGTTGATGCGTAAGCATAGCGGCGAACATGTACAGGTTAAAGCGGCCGGCGGAGTGCGAACATTAGACGATCTGTTGGAAGTTCGTGCTTTGGGAGTGACCCGAGTAGGGGCCACCGCTACCGTGGCCATTATGGAAGCCGCCAAGACCCGGTTTAGCGAGGGCAGCAGTTTGGATAGTCCCTGGATGACCTGAAAGGTCTGTGCAGCAGCTTAAAGCGGTCTAGAAACCACCAGATAATTTTGCTTTTTAGGATAAAGAAATGCAATTAGGGGCTCAAACTAGAGTGTTAAATATCCGATTATGGTACGGAATGCATTTGTTCCAAACATAGTCTTCACTATTAACTGTTGCATCTAACTTGAATCACACACAAATATTCCCACCATCATGACCAAACACACGCGTTTCACCGTATTAATCGCCCTTATCGTTGCCTTGGGGGGGTTCCTGATGGGGTTTGATGCCTCAGTAATCTCAGGGGTGGTTAAATTTATTGAACCGGAATTTAAGCTCACCAAGATAGAACTCGGCTGGTCAGTAGCTTCTTTGGCCCTGGCGGCCACGCTGGCCATGTTGGTAGCTGGCCCCCTCAGCGATAAATTTGGCCGCAGGTTAATCTTGAAATATGCCGCCATTTTATTTGCTATTTCTGCCGTGGGCTCAGCTTTAGCGCCCTCGTTTGTGGCGCTGGTAGTAGCCCGTATGATAGGGGGATTGGGCGTAGGCGCAGCACTGATTATCGCCCCAATGTACATCGCTGAAATCTCTCCAGCACATCTTCGAGGCCGCATGGTTTCCTTCAATCAACTCAATATAGTAATAGGTATCTCCGTGGCTTTTTTCACTAACTATCTAATCCTGAAGCTGGGCCAATCGGAAGCTGCTTGGGCTCAAGACCTAAAGTTTAATGAGTGGAACTGGCGTTGGATGCTGGGCCTGGAAACATTGCCCGCCATTATCTATTTCTTCAGCCTCTTTATTGTTCCGGAAAGCCCCCGTTGGCTGGTAATGCAGGGTAGAGAGGAAGAAGCGTTGAATATAATGAATAAGGTCAGCGGCCAGGAACAAGCCAGGCTCGATTTAGCAGCCATTCATGAAAGCTCTACACAGGAATCTGGGAAGAAAGACCTTCCAATAGCTGAACTCTTTAAACCCGCCATGCGCTTGGTTCTCACCATCGGTATTATTGTAGCGGTGGTACAGCAGATCACAGGTATTAATTCGGTTTTTTTCTATGCTCCCATAATCTTTGAGCAGTCCGGCATTGGTACCGATGCTTCCTTCGTACAGGCTATTTTCGTGGGTCTGACTAACCTGGTTTTCACTTTAGTGGCTATAGCTCTAATTGATAAATTGGGCAGAAAGCCACTATTGGCCTTTGGGGTAACCGGTATTGCAATATGCATGTTTGTACTGGCCTATGGATTTAATTCAGCTACTTATACTTTGAGCGAAGGATCTTTAGCCGATCTCCCGGCAGAGATTGATAATGAGCAAGTTAGTGTTTTAGTCGACAAAACTTATCAAAGCGATTTGCAATATAAACACGCTATATCCGATGCCTTGGGAGAAGAACAGGCCAAACAGTTTGAATCGGACCTGATCACTGCTGCCATCGATATGAATCCCACATTGATCTTATGGGGTATATTGGGTTTCGTAGCATGTTTTGCAGTTTCTATCGGCCCGGTAATGTGGGTGTTGTTTTCAGAACTCTTCCCTAATAATGTAAGAGGACTGGCCATTTCCTTTGTGGGATTGATCAATTCCGCTATCAGTACCTTAGTGCAATTGGTATTTCCCTGGGAACTGGCCAATTTCGGAAGTGCCGGAACCTTCTTGATTTATGGTGTTTTTGCGGTTATTGGCCTGATTTTAATCCTGTTATTATTGCCGGAAACCAAGGGTAAATCATTGGAAGAATTAGAAGCCATACTGGTTAAACATCAATAATTGAAAAATGCAAAATACTGTTAAGTCGGAGTTATTTCAGTTGCCAGTTCTTGGATATCCTTTGGTGTTATAATTTTTTTGGAACATCCCTTGAGAGTAGCGTTGATCATGGCTAGTCCTATCTGAGTGGTATTGACTACTGAACCGGGAGATAACGCTTTCGACAACCTGACTAGCCACATAAAATAATCGTAAATAAATTGGTACATAGGGGTTCTGGATTTGATCCCTCGCAAGGGAATGATCATTCCTGGCCGGAACATGAAAGCCTGCCCAAATCCCATTTTCAGCAGATCATTTTCGGTCTTTCCTTTTATCCGTGCCCATCTGGAGCGCCCTTTCTCCGTGGAGTCCGTTCCTACACCCGAAATGTACGTGATGGTCATGTGAGGACTAAGTTCAAAAAGTACTTTAGCCAGGGCCATAGTATAATCGTAAGTGATCTCTTTATAACGTTCAGCACTTAGCCCGGCGGCACTTACCCCCATACACAGGTAACAAGCTTGATAATCCCGTAATTGACCCCGTATAGAGTTAAACTCCGAAAAATCCTTATGAACCAGCTGATTTAATTTGGGATGATCCAGATCCAAATGAGAGCGCCCTATGGATAACACTCTCTTAACCTGCTCATGATCCAGGCATTCCAATAATACTCCTTGGCCCACCATTCCGGAAGCGCCTGTGATGATAACGTTCATTTTAATGGGCCTATCATTCATAATGTCTTAAGGTAATTTAATTGGTAATATTATCATCTAAGGACCAGGGTTATTTTTGGTTTCTATTTAGTCAATTCGACGTATGACAAAGATCAATTATGTGGTCAATACCCATCATCCGAATAATGTCTAATATAAATTAATTTCCATATCACAAACTGCTGGTTCTACTACTGGCTTAAAGCGGATGAATTTGAATGGCTATCCTGTGTTGATTATGGTAATGGGCTTGCCAGGCTCTGGTAAAACATACTTCTCGAATGCCTTTGCTAAGGCCATAGGGGGCGTGCATATCAATAGTGATATAATCAGAAAGCGGTTGATGGAAAAACCCGCCTATAGTCCTGAAGATAAGGACAAGATATACAAGGGCATGTATGAAGAGGTCACCCGGGCTTTGTTACAAGGTCAGCCTGTAATCGTGGATGCCACATTTTCGTTAGAAAACTACCGGGCTCCATATTTCCGATTTGCTACAGAGAACCAGATCCCCTGCCGCATAATTTTAACGGAAGCACAAGAAGATATTATAGCATCCAGGCTCCAACATAAGCGTCCTGATAGTGATGCTGATTACGAGGTTTATAAAAAGATCAAATCTGAGTTTCAAACTTTGGGTAAAATGCATCTTGAGCTCAGGACAGACCAGCTCACCTTGGCGG
>JAOTYN010000402.1 GCA_029861825.1 Cyclobacteriaceae bacterium | reverse complement strand
GATTCGGGTTCGACCAGATCGACTTGAAGAGCATATCAAACCCCGGAGTGCCGGGTTTGCAAAGCGGTGAAGAACGCAAGGCTCATTTTCAAAGCCAGATTGGGGTTCAATACCAATGGAGGGCCTTGCAGTTGGGTTTGATCCTACCTTCCATGTTCGACCCTGAACCAATTGATTTGGAAAACCCCGACAGCTTTAGTGGCCTGGATCTGGATCCCTTCCGAGGAGTTATGTTAACTGCCGGCTATCAATATGTTGTAAACGAGCAATTGGAGATCCAGCCTCAACTCCTGTACCGCCTAAGCAAAGACACCGTAAATCAATTTGAGATAGCGGCTATAGCCCATATACAAAAACAGTTTTGGGTAGGTGCCTCTTACCGACAAGATTACGGTGCTGCTGCCATGGTGGGAGTTCGACTTCAGGATATAGCCACCATTGGATACGCCATAGAGTTTTCCGGGTCGCAGGATTTCAGTCCCAAAAGCACCAATCACGAAATTCAAGTAGGTATCAGACTAGGACCTACTCGTCCTCCTGTGAAGAAAGGTTTCAAGATCAAGAAAGAAAAAGAGGAAGGATCTAAAGACCCTAGGTTCTATTATGAACCAAAGCGTACGGGCCGCAGTCAGCAATAACCCTAAGATCGTTTCTTTTCAGGGACAAATTTATGCAGTATGCTGACCAAAATGGCTAAGATCAGACTGAACAGCAAAGCCCAACCAAATCCATCCACCCGAAACCCTCCGATGAAATGATCAGCTAACAGGGTCATGGCGGCATTAATCACCCAAAGGAACAGGCCAAAGCTAATTACAGTGATGGGAATAGTAAGTACCACTAAAATGGGTTTTAGAGTCACGTGTAACAAGGATAGTACTGCCGCCACCAATAGGGCCACTTTGAAAGAGTCTATCTGTACATGAGGATCCAGCAAGTAACCCGTGGCCAGCACCGCCAGGGTAGACAATAATAACTTCAGAATTATTTTCATATCAACTTATTTATCAAACCAAGAGGCATATTTTATATAGTTGCCAGGGGTGTTAGCAATAACCTGCTGCAAATTCGCGTCCACCTTTTTTACCATTTTAGCGGGAATGCCTGCATAAACAACTCCCGGGGGAATTATGGTAGCACCTAGCACTACCGCTCCCGCAGCTACCATGGAACCTTTACCCACTACCGCATGATCCATCACTATAGAACCCATGCCAATTAAAACCCCGTCTTCGATAGTGCAGCCATGAACAATAGCATTGTGACCGATGGATACGTCGTTTCCGATAACCGTTTTGGCCTTTTTATAAGTACCGTGAACCACCACCCCATCTTGAATATTGGTGCGATCCCCGATGGTAATGGAATGGACGTCACCGCGCAATATGGCCTGAAACCAAACACTGCATTGATCCCCAACCAGCACCTCACCAACAATAGTGGCATTGTCTGCTAGAAAACAGTTCTTACCGATAATCGGTGATAGACCATTTACAGATTTAATTAGTGCCATGGTAACCTTTGTGAATCAATAATAACCTAAATCTACTTAGAAACAAAACCGGTCTGAGGGACTTATTTAGCCATTCTTTAACTGACATTTTGTCATTTTTCAATCAGCTTTTGTTATCTTTGAAAGTTGCCAGCAAGGGACAATTCCATATGAAGCAATTGATAGAGGATTTGGAAATTTTGGGGGAGAATTCAACCCTTAAGCAAGAGTCAGCGGCGGTTGATAATTCCAATATCCAGCAAAAAATGCTGTACATTGAAAGTTACGGGTGTCAGATGAATTTCTCTGACAGTGAAATCGTCACTTCCATCATGAAAGAAAGTGGATTTGACACTACAGAAAACCCGGAACATGCCGATGTGATCTTCATCAACACCTGTTCTATTCGCGATAAGGCTGAACAAACTGTCAGGAAAAGGCTTAATCACTTTAACGGCCTTAAAAAGAACAATCCTCAGGTAACTATCGGAATATTGGGTTGTATGGCGGAGCGCCTGAAAAGCAAGTTGCTGGAAGAAGAAAAAATTGTAGACCTGGTTGCGGGACCTGACGCTTACCGCGATATCCCCAATCTGTTAAGCGAAGTAGATACCGGCAGCCGGGCAGTAAATACTTTTCTATCCCGTGAAGAAACGTATGCCGACATCACCCCAGTAAGGTTGAACTCCAATGGAGTAACGGCATTCATATCTATAATGCGGGGGTGCGATAACATGTGTTCGTTTTGCGTAGTACCTTTTACACGCGGTCGAGAGCGCAGTCGAGATCCTCACTCCATAGTTACTGAGGCCAGGGATCTTTTCCAAAGAGGTTACCGAGAAGTAACGCTGCTGGGACAAAATGTAGACAGCTATAAATGGTCAGAAAACCAGGAGCTTAAAGGCAAGGCCCAAATTGAGAAGGCCGGGGAAACTGACTACGTGGACTTTGCACAGTTACTGGAGATGGTAGCTCGTGTTGATCCACTTTTAAGAATTCGCTTTTCAACGTCGCATCCCAAAGATATAACCGATGAGGTACTGCACACCATGAAGCGTTATTCAAATGTATGCAAGTACATCCATCTTCCCGCACAGAGCGGCAGTAGCGTGGTATTGGAACGTATGAATCGAACCTATACCAGGGAGTGGTACTTGCAAAAAATCGATTCCATAAGAGAGATTCTTGGAGACGATAGCGGTATTTCCAGTGATATGATTGCGGGTTTTTGCAGTGAAACTGAAGAAGATCATAAGCAAACGCTTTCATTAATGGATGAGGTAAAGTACGACTTCTCCTATATGTTCTTTTATTCGGAACGCCCTGGAACCTTGGCTGCAAAGAAATACACTGACGATATTCCTTTAGAGACCAAGAAAAAACGCCTGCAGGAGATTATAGCCAAGCAACAACAACACTCTTTACAACGAAATCGGCGGGATATTAATAAGGTGCATGAGGTACTTATAGAGGGATTTTCCAAGAGATCGGAAGAATATCTACAGGGACGCACCACCACCAATAAGGTAGTGATATTCCCTAAGAAGGACCTTAAAAAAGGTCAATACGTAACCGTGTTGGTTAACGACTGTTCGCCCGCTACATTGTTTGGCGAGGTGGTGTAAACAAACTGATGAAAGATTCGGAAATATTAAGTATAAAGCAACGCTTTGGTATTATCGGGAACAGCCCTTCGCTAAACCATGCCATCGAAGTGGCTGCCCAGGTGGCACCCACTGATATGACCGTATTGATAAGCGGTGAGAGCGGTAGCGGCAAAGAATCTTTTTCGAAGATCATTCACCAATTAAGTTCGCGCAAGCACGGAAAGTCAATCGCCATCAATTGTGGCGCCATTCCGGAAGGCACCATCGACTCTGAGTTATTCGGTCATGAAAAAGGCTCGTTCACGGGAGCACACGAAGCACGGAAGGGTTACTTTGAAGGCACCGATGGTGGTACCATTTTCCTGGATGAGATTGCTGAGATGCCTCTGGGTACTCAAGCCCGTCTGCTAAGGGTACTGGAAAATGGTGAATTTATTAAGGTAGGTTCCTCAAAAGTACAAAAGACGGATGTTCGCTTGGTTGCCGCCTCCAATGTAGACCTGCACCAAGCCGTATTGGAAGGTAAGTTCAGAGAAGATCTTTATTACAGGTTGAGTACCGTACCTATCAGTGTCCCACCCCTGCGAGACCGCGGGGAAGATATTATTCTGTTGTTTAGAAAATTTGCGGCTGACTTCTCGGAAAAATATAGGGTAAAACCTATTCAGCTTACGGACAACGCCAAGGCAGTTTTATTAAAATACCGTTTTCCGGGAAATATCCGGCAGTTGAAAAACCTGGTGGAACAGGTTTCGGTATTAGAAATTGAACGAACGGTTACCGCCGACAAAATCAGGCAATACCTGCCTCAAAATCATAGCAATATGCCGGTGTTATATGACCGCAGAGGAGCTGGAAAAGGTACGGGTATTTCAGAAAGAGATATTCTGTATAAGGTACTGTTCGATATGAAAAAAGATGTTACCGAATTAAAGAAACTGGTGTTCGAGTTACTCAGAGGCGATAATGATGAGCAACTGCTG
>JAOTYN010000401.1 GCA_029861825.1 Cyclobacteriaceae bacterium | reverse complement strand
CGGTGGTATTAGTGTTCTTTGCCATTTTCTTCCTGCCCTTTTACTTGCGTTCCAAGGTGTATACCATGCCGGAGTTCATCGAAAGGCGTTACGATTCACGATCCAGATACTTGTTCTCAGGAATCACCATAGTAGGTAATGTGATCATTGACACTGCCTCCGGATTGTATGCCGGGAACCTGATCCTGAAGATCATATTTCCAGGAGTACCTTCATGGGTGATTATTTCTTTTCTGGCATTAGCGGCGGCGGCCTACACCATTCCGGGAGGGCTGTCATCGGTGGTGCATACCGAAGTAATACAAGCGGTATTACTGATCTGCGGCTCCATGGTCCTAACCTATTTCTGTTTCAAGGAAGTGGGCGGTTGGAGCGGAATGATCGACGGATTGAATGCCATGAGAGAAGCAGGAAACATTGATAAATCCCCGGATGATATATTAAGCTTGGTACGACCGGCAGATGATGACAAACTGCCCTGGACAGGACTGGTATTAGGTGTGCCCTTGTTGGGATTCTATTTTTGGGCCAACAATCAATTTATGGTGCAACGGGTACTATCGGCCAAAGATCTTAACCACGGACGATGGGGTGCCTTATTTGCAGGATTGTTAAAACTTCCTGTACTTTTTATTATGGTGATCCCCGGAGTGGTAGCCATTGTATTGTTCACCGGGCTGGATGTTTCCTTTCTGAACTATACCATTACTAAAGACGGCGCCCAGGTAATTTGCACCAATTTGGCGGATTGCCCCAACATGACATTCCCGGTTTTAATATATAAGCTGTTACCCACCGGCATCTTAGGATTGGTGATCGCCGGATTGTTGGCAGCCATGTCATCCAGTATATCCGCCACTTTGAATTCAGCATCCACTTTGATCACCATGGATTTTGTCTCCAAGATCAACAAGAAGTTAAGCAGTAAAGGACTGGTAAGAGTGGGGCAAATGGCCACGGTGGTTCTGGTAATACTAGCCGCCGGATGGTCGCCCATGATAGAAACTGTGGCTTCTTCCTTGTGGGAGTATTTGCAACTGGTACTGGGCTATATTAGCCCTCCTATTGTAGCAGTGTTCATTGTAGGGTTGTTCTACAAAAGAGCCAATGGGGACGGCGCCTTCTGGAGCTTGATCCTGGGTTATGTGACGGTGTTAGTTTTCATCATTGTAAAGATATCCGGTATCGCCCCGGAGGCCACAGATATCCATTTCCTCCATCAAGTACCCATGCTATTTGCGGTTTGTGTAGTTTTTAATATCGTTATCAGTAATCTTACCGCCCCTCCACCTGCAGAAAAAGTAGAGAAAATGACTTGGAGCAAGTCCATCTATCAAGCGGAAACGGTGGAATTAAAAGAAGTACCCTGGTACCAAAATTATCGTATCTTATCCATTATCCTGCTGATACTTACAGCAGCTATCGTAATTTGGTTTTGGTAAATTTGAGATATGGAACAGCTTTGGGGAATAGATCTGGGGGGCACCAAGGTGGAAGGTGTAGTTTTAGACGCCGAAACCTACGAAGTTATCAGTCGCACCCGTATTCCTACGGAAAAAGAACATGGGTATGAGCATATAATCAGCCAGATCCACAAACTGGTAGAGCTGCTCAAAGAACAAACTGCATCGACACCGGGAAAAATAGGCATCGGAACTCCCGGAGCTATTGATCCCACCACCCAAACCCTGAAGAATAGCAATACCGTATGCCTAAACTACCAACCATTGAAGCGGGACTTGGAATCTATGTTGGGCCTGCCCGTAGAAATGGCCAATGACGCCAACTGTTTTGCCTTGGCTGAAGCCCGCATGGGAATAGTACCCGATATTTATCCCCATGCCCAAGTGGTGTTCGGGGTGATCATGGGCACCGGAGTGGGTGGCGGCATTGTCATCGACAAGAAAATAATCAACGGTAAGCAGGGCATCGCCGGAGAATGGGGGCACTCCTTTCTGGATGACTCCGGAGGGAAGTGCTATTGCGGCGATATCGGATGCGTGGAGCGGATCATTTCCGGCCCCGCACTGGAGCGCTACTATCGGGAGATAAGCGGCAAGCAAGCCCGGCTGCCGGAAATTGTACAAGCATACCGGGAGCAAAACGATACTCATGCCGCCCAAACCATGGAACGCCTGTTGCACTTCTTTGGAAAAGGACTTTCCAATGTGATCAATATCCTGGATCCTGATGTGGTAGTGCTGGGCGGTGGTGTAGGTAACATTGAAGAACTCTATCAGGAGGGTATCGAACGTCTGAAAGACCATATCTTCAACACTCGTTTTGAAACCATAGTGGCCAAACCAAAATTAGGAGATAGTGCCGGAGTGTTTGGAGCCGCTTTTCTGGGAGCCTAGGTCGCCACCTCGCTTTTCCCGCTGTCGTCCTTAAAGAGTAAAAAGAATAAAACGGTAAATACCAGGGTAGCTCCCGCGAAGATTCCCCAGAACAATTTCCAGTTCTCCGGGGTCAAGGTTCCAGAAGTACCATAACTATTAACAAAGGCGCCTGACAACTGCGTTCCCAAAAGAAATCCTACCCCTTGGGTAAGTAGTACTAATAGGCCTTGTACCTGCCCCCGTATGGCCGGTGAAGTTTTCTTATCTATGTATATCTGCCCTGTTACAAAAAAGAAATCATAGCAGATCCCGTGTATTAAGATTCCTAGCATGATCATCCAGTAAGTACCGGGGATAGCTGCTCCGGCAAACAGGGTGAATCGAGCAACCCAAGCCAGCATGCCCATCATGAGCATCCACTTTACCCCTAACCTGGCAAAGAGAAAAGGGATAAGCAGCATAAATAAGATCTCTGAAGCCTGGCCAAAAGCCATTTCAAATGAAGGATTCTCAAACCCTACGGTAGCCAGATACCGGGGCGCATAGGGGAAATAAGTACCAAAGGCAATAAAGATCAGCATGGCGCTAAAGAGGAATATTATAAAAGATCTAGTGCGGAGCTGTTTTAAGGCCTCAATACCTAAAATTTGGCGCCAGGATGATTTATGACCTTTGGAAGGCGGTGGCGTTAGCGGTAGAGTGAAACTGTACAATCCCAGGAATACCGCTGCGGCTCCACCTATGTACAATGGCGTGGCTTCAAAATCCGCCCGCAGAAATTTGCCAATCAGAAAACCAGCCGCAACCCAACCGATGGTGCCAAACACCCTGACCACCGGAAACTCCTTTTCCTGATTGGTCATATGGTGAAAAGCCAGAGAAGCTGTCAGCCCCAAGGTGGGAAAATAACAGACTGCATGTACAAATAGCAAAGGCAGGAACCAAGTGGTGCCGGCGAAACTTGGCATGGCCATCATAGCGACCCCAGCGATCAGGCACAGCACCCCCAATACTTTCTCACTATCGAAGAAGCGATCGGCTATCATACCCAGAAAAAATGGAGCAATGACAGCGCTTATGGGACCCAGGCTATAGGCCCAGTTGATCAGTTCGCCCATATTCACATCTTCGGTGCCCATAAAATTTCCCAAGGTAGGCGCCCAGCATCCCCAAATGAAATACTGGACGAACATCATTAAGCTTAGGCGTGCAGTTAGTGCTATATTCATGCTCTAATGTTTTAAACTAAATAAAAGGGAAGGAGCCACCAGGGAAACACCAGCTGGGAACCATTCCTAATCTAAGCTGAAGCCATATCTACATTACTGGATGCTTCACCCTCTGGTTTCCGCTTGCGCATCCAAAAATATAGTATGGTAAACAAGACCACTAAAATAAGGGGAAACAAGACCATGGTTCCCAAGGTCGACTGTCCCGCCATTAATTCCAACTCATCGCCTGTAAATCCCTGGGTCAACATTTCAGCTCTATCGCTATCGATCCATCGTCCAATTATAGGTTGGAAAATAGAAGTTGAAAACATGCCCACAGCGCCAATAATAGACATACCTAGTGCACCGCTTTTGGGAACATATTCAGCTATAAAGCCAATCATATTCGGCCAGAAATAGGCTATTCCCAATGCGTACACTACAGCTGCCACATAGGCCATGGCGCCAGTCTGGGTACTGAATAGGTACACACCAATGGTGGCGAGAACTGCCGATCCCAATAATACACCTGTGGTGTTGAATCGATGTA